>JAEULC010000071.1 GCA_016792605.1 Rhodospirillales bacterium | reverse complement strand
CCGACATGTTCCGCCGCATCTGGCGCTGCGGCGCGGCCGGCACCGAGGTGCCGCTCACCGTGGCGCGCGAGGGCGGCATCGTGCAGGTGCGCGTGAAGTCCGCCGACCGCGCCGATTTCCTCAAGAAGCCGAAGCTGCACTGAGGCAGGCCCAAACTGGCCCCTCAAAGAGAAAGGGGCGCCCGTAGCGCCCCTTCCCCTGGCTGTCTGAAGTCTTCCCTGGTCTAGGGTTTCACCTCATTCGTTAGATCGTTTGCACGATTGCCTTACGGAACCACTTCGCCATGCAGGGCGCGGTCGAGACCCTCGACCTCGTCCTGCTGGTCGACGCGCAGGCCGACGATCACGTCCACCACCTTGAGCAGGATGAACGTGACCACGGCCGCGAAGATCGCGGTCACCAGCACGCCGGCGATCTGCGAGACCACCTGCATGGGGGCGCCTTCCAGGAGGCCGGGCGTGCCGCCGATATCCTTGGCGGCGAAGACGCCGGTCAGGATCGCGCCGGTGATGCCGCCCACGCCGTGGATGCCGAAGACGTCGAGCGAGTCGTCGTAGCCGAGCTGGTTCTTCAGGATCGTGGACGCCCAGAAGCAGACCGCGCCGCCGACCAGGCCCATGATCAGGGCGCCGCTCGGGGTCACGAAGCCGGCCGCCGGCGTGATGCAGACCAGGCCCGCGATGGCGCCGGACGCGATGCCGAGCAGGCTCGGCTTGCCGCGCAGGCCCCACTCGCAGAACATCCAGGCGAGGCCGGCGGCGGCGGCGGCGACCTGGGTCGCCAGCATCGCCATGCCGGCGCGGCCGTCCGCGGCCACCGCCGAGCCGGCGTTGAATCCGAACCAGCCCACCCACAGCAGCGAGGCGCCGATCAGCGTCAGCACGAGGTTGTGCGGGGGCATCGGCTCGGTGCCGTAGCCCTTGCGCTTGCCCAGGACCAGACAGAGCACCAGGGCCGAGACGCCCGAGATGATGTGGACGACCGTGCCGCCGGCGAAGTCCAGCACCGCGCCCAGGCCGAGGAAGCCCGCGTAGTCCTTGATGCCGACGCCGCCCAGGAAGCCGCCCGGGCCCCACACCCAGTGCGCCACCGGGCTGTAGACCAGGATCGACCACAGGGCGACGAACAGCAGCATGGCCGAGAACTTCAGCCGGTCCGCCGCCGCGCCCAGGATCAGGGCGGGGGTGATCATGGCGAAGGTCATCTGGAAGGTCATGAACACGGTCTCGGGCATCGTGCCGCTGAGCGTGCCCAGCTCGACGCCGGACATCATCGCGCGCGACAGGCCACCGATCAGCGCGCCGCCCTCGGTGAAGGCCAGGCTGTAGCCGATCACCAGCCAGACGATCGAGATCAGGCAGGCGCAGGCGAAGCTCTGCATCAGCGTCGCCAGCACGTTCATCTTGCGAACCATGCCGCCGTAGAACAGCGCCAGGCCGGGAATGGTCATCATCAGGACGATGGCCGTAGACGTCAGCATCCAGGCCGTGTCGCCCTTGTCGAGGGTGGGCGCCGCCGGCGCCGCTTCCTGGGTCTGAGCCCAGGCTGCCGTCGCAAAGGCGACCGCCGCTAGAATGCCGGTCGCGGGACCGACCAGGAACTTACCGCGCGAGATTCTCATTCCGACCCTCCGAATGCCGCGACCAGGTCTTGTCAGCCATGGGACAGGCTGCGACTGGCGACGCTCGGGGTCGGTTAAATCAAGTCCCGTGCCAAGACGGGGCAATCGCCGGAAATTGGGGAAATACCGGCCCGGCAGGGAACCTCCCTCGCCGCGCCGGGCATAAATTGGGCAGGCGCACCATATCGCCTAAAAAATAGGCGGTATGGTGCGTCTTAGTGTTAGTCGGCCGTAGTGGCCTGCGATCCGGCCCGGACCGGCTCGAGCGCGCGGCGCACCCAGGCCAGCGACGGGGCGGCGGCGATCATCGACTGCACCAGGGCGGCCGCATACGGCACCGCCTGGACCAGCAGCATCGCCGCCCAGGCCCGGGCATCGACGAAGTCGCGTGCCTGCAGCAGCAGCACGGCGATCGCGGCGACCAGCGGCACGGCGAACAGCACCGTCTCGTCGCGCGCCATCTTGAGGCCCTGGATCAGGGCCGGCGCGTCCTCGCACTTGGGCGTGCGCAGGAAGGGCATCGAGCGGCGGCTGAAGAAGCCCTGCATCACGGCGCGGCCGATCGTGTAGGTCAGCGCCAGGCCGGCGACGCCGGCGCCCAGGCGCTGCCAGCCGTCGCACTCCACGCGCTTGCTGTAGAGGGCCACGAACCGCACCGACTTGAAGGCGAACACGACCAGGGTCGGGACCACGAACAGGACCAGCGGGTACTCGAACCGCTCGGTGGCCTTCTCCAGGCCCAGCGCCATGGACTTCAGGCTGTCGGCCGACAGCAGGCCGGGGACGTCCGGCCAGATCTGCGCCAGGCCGGCGACCAGGCCCGAGGCGTCGAGGACGCCGGGCAGCCAGGCGGCCTTGAGCACCAGGGCGGCGCTGGCCATGGCGACCGGCGGGATGGTCCAGACCAGCGCGAGCGCCAGCAGCACCATGTTGAGCGCGTCGGCGAACCAGGGCACCCAGCCGGCCAGGAAATGGTAGCGCTGGCCGACGGTCAGCCGCGAGCCGGTGAAGGGCATCATCCAGCGCCAGTAGCGCTTGACGATCTGCACCGCGCCATAGGCCCAGCGGAAGCGCTGGCGCTTGTAGCCGGCGAGGCTGTCGGGGACCAGGCCGCGGCCGAAGATCTCGGTGCAGTAGGCGGACTGCCAGCCGGCTTCCATGAGCCTCAGGCCCATCTCCGCGTCCTCGCAGATGCACCACTCGGCCCAGTGGCCGACCTGGTCCATGGCGGATTTGCGGATCAGCGTCATCGTGCCGTGCTCGATGATGGCGTCGCGCTCGTTGCGGTGGACCATGCCGATGCGGAAGAACCCGGCATACTCCCAGTTGATCATTTCCTTGAACGGATTGCCGCGCCAGTCGCGGTGGTCCTGCGGGCTCTGCACGAAGCCGATCTCGGGACGCTCGAAATAGGGCACCATCGCGCGCAGCCAATCCGGGCGCACGACGTAGTCGCTGTCGACTACGCCGACGATCTCGGCATCGGGCGCGGTCTGCTTCAGGCCGAAGTTCAGCGCGCCGGCCTTGAACCCCGGCCACTTGCCGAGGTGGAAGAATCGGAACCGCTCGCCCAGCTTGCTGCAATGGGTCTCGACCGGCCGCCACACGGCCTCGTCCATCGTGTTGTTGTCGATCACCAGGACTTCGAAATTCGGGTAGTCGAGCTTGGCCAGCGACTCCAGCGTCTCGATCACCATCTGCGGCGGCTCGTTGCAGATCGCCAGGTGCAGCGAGACCTTCGGGAAGCGGCTGGCGGCGCCAGGCGGCAGGGGCGGGAAGTGCCGCTGCCACTGCTTGATCCACAGCATCTCGACCATCTCGAAGCCCTCGGCGAGGACGACGATGATCATCAGCGAGAGCGCGACCAGGGTCAGGGTCCAGGTGAACAGCGTGCCCCAGGTCTGGTACTGGCCCATGCCGACATAGAGCATCCAGAACAGGGCCGAGACCGAGAGCTGCATCATGCCGGCGAAGACCGCATGGCCGGCCGGGCGAAGCTGGCTGAAGCGGCGCAGGAACAGCGCGATCGGGGCGGCGGCGAGCAGGGTCGACAGCAGCGCCAGGAGCATCCAGCGCGGGTGTGGGTCGACCGGGCCCGAGACCGGGAACTTCGCCTCGCGGTCGGCCGTGAACAGGCCCCAGTAAGAGCCGACCCGGCCCTCGATCGAGTGCTTCCAGGGCTGGTCGAAGGCTTCCATGAAGAAGAAGTCGATGTTCCGCTGCCGGGCGACGTTCAGCCACTCGCGGATGAAGCGGGCCTGGTTCTCCTGCGAGGCGACCGCGGCCATGCGGGTGCGGCCATCACTCGGCCAGCCGATCTCGGTGAACACGATCGGCTTGTCCGGGTAGCGCATCTGGAGCTTCGTGTACTCCCGGATGGCGTGCTGGATGCCGTCGGCGACGCTCAGGCCTTCCCAGTAGGGCAGGACGTGGATGGCGATGAAGTCGACGGCCTCGGCCAGTTCCGGGTGGTCGAACCAGACATGGTAGGGCTCGGCCGTGGAGACCGGCACCTTCACGCCTTCCTTCACTTCCTTGATGTAGTTGATCAGGCGCTTGACCGGCAAGTCGTTGCGCAGGATCGACTCATTGCCGACCAGCACCCGGTTGATGTTCCGGTTGTTCTGGGCGAGGTCGATCAGGCTCGTGATCTCGGCCTCGTTGCGCTGCCAGCGGCCGTCGATCCAGGCGCCGGCGGTGACGCGCAGCCCGTACTTGCGGGCGATGGCCGGGATGACCTCCAGGCCGTTGATGGCCGAATAGGTACGGATCGCGCCCACCCGGCCCTGCAGCAGGCGTATGTCGCGCTCGATCGCCTCCTTGGTGGGCATGTCGGGCCGCGGCTCGACGTCGGTCAGGCCGGGTTCGTTGCGCTGGGGAGATTGGTGGGCCTGGTAGGGGGAATAGGCGACGCCCCGGATGATGCCTTGCCAGTTCGGCGCATCATACGTGCGGTTCAGAGCCCACCAAGCAGCGAGGTTGCCGCCCAACACGAGCAACAACACCAGAACAGCCGATTTACGCATGACCTCAGTCGTGCCCCCGCCGGTGTCGCGCATCTGCCCCTATGGCAATCGCTCGCGACCGATGGTGCCGCGCCTGATAACGCGGCAGTCGGCCGACTATTCCGTGGGGTTTTACTTTTCCCCGGGCGAGCGATCATCACAAGGCGGCGCGGTTGTCCCGGCCAATACCTCTTCGCGGTCGTACTTCGATAAACGACGCGCGTCAGGTGCCCCCGAAATTCCGACAGCCAGTGGGCCGGCGGCTAACGACTGACGCTCGAGGTGATTCTTATCCGCCCGTTTTTGCATTGTCGATAGGCAACACGTAGACGTGCATAGCGGGCAGGCAGAACGGCCTCGCAGTGTTACCGGGGAACCTCAGTCGCCCTTACGAACGCACCGCGCTAGCGGCCGTTCCCAGCGACGAAGACACGCCGGTGCCGACGGGTCCGATCCACAGCTTCCGCGTACTGCTCGGCGTCCTTCGACGGCGCAGAAATAATCCCGCCAGGCCCCGGTACAAGGGGGTGGCCCGTGTCAGTTTTGAGGCCAAGCCCAGAGGCGCGATCGTAGGCGACTTAGTGCGTGTTATTCATGTTATGAATAACTTTAGGAAATTAAATTAATATATTGAAAATGTTTCTATTCTACCTTGACCGTTGTGGAGTGGACAAACTTTTTCCCCTCATCGTCCACCCACTCGAAGTCCATCTTTCCGCTCTCGGTGAGCGCGGCGTAGAAGGACAGGTAGGGGTTGGCGGAGATCGCCGCCGCCCAGTCGGCGCTGAAGATCTCCTCGCCGTTGAAGCGGCAGGCGAAGCGGCTGATGATCAGCCGCGGGATGGTCTTGCCCTGCGCGTCCTTGCGCTGCCCGGACTCCATGGGGTGCGAGATCAGGGTCTTGATCTCGAACACTTCGCCCTTCTTTACCTTTTCGGGCAGCTTGACGCGCGGTTCGGTCATTCTCGGGGTTCCTCTAGCGGGACATCAGCCGCCGCAGCCGCCGATCGTCACCTTGATCTCGCGCTTGGCGATGAACAGGGCGCCGTCGTTCAGCTCGGCCAAGGCAACCAGGTTCTGGGTCTTCGCCAGCCGGACCCGGGTCGCCACCTCGGCCTTGCCCGAGCGTGGGGTGAGATGGAACACCGCCACCTCGGGATTCGGGTTCCCGTCTGCCAGCACCGTGATTTTCCGGACATGGCTGGCGGCGGTCATCGGGTGGTCGACCGAAAAGGTCACGGCCACGGTGGCGCCATTGTCGGCGATCTCGGGCGCGGCGATGGCGACCTTGCCGGGCTGGGGCGTGGCGGCGCCGGCCGCCTTCTTCAGCGCCTGGGCGAAATCGGCGGCGGGCGAGGTCTGGGCGGCGGTCTGGCCGAGGGCGGCGGCCGGCACGCAGGCGGCGACCGCCAGGGCGCTGGCGCCGCCCAGGACGGCCCGGCGGGTTGGGATGGTCTCGGTCACTGGAGGGTCCTCAGATAGGCCACGACGTCCTCGATCTCCTGGGCGGTCAGGATCGGACGTCCGACCATATCCTGGCGCACGCGGAACAGCCCGTCGACCCGAAAGTAGGCCGGCATGGCGGTCTCGGCGTTGACTATTTTCGGGTCGACCACGCGCAGGCGCAATTCCCCCTCGGAGAGGCGCGCGGCCACGCCGCGGAGGTCCGGGCCGACATTGCCCTGGAGCGGCTCCGGCACGGGCAGGGCGTGGCAGGCGAGGCAATTGCCCCGGGCACGGTCGACCGCGATCGCCCGACCGCGCCCGGCGTCGCCGGGGGAATCGGTCAGCGGGGTGGGAATGGCGTTGCCGTCGACGACCGCGACTGGCCGCGCGCCTTGGGCTGGCGCGTCGGCGGGGACGGCGAGGACGCTCGCGAGCGCGGCCGGCAGGGCGAGAGCGGAGCGGAGGAGCATCGCCTTCGACTAGGGCGGCGGCGGTCGCCGGTCAATTCGCGATCGCGTCAGGCGCATCCTAGGGTCGCGCGAATGGCGGTCCCCCTGGCACAAGCGTTGCTGTATCCGGACAGGCGGCGCTGCTGCCCGCCGCCAAGGAAATCCGATGCAATCCGAGCCCGCTGCCGGCGACGCCAAGCCGCCGATCGACGCCGCGCCGCGCCGTGGCAACACCATGGTCGGCATCGCCTGGATGCTGGCGGCCACGGTGGGCTTCGTGATCATGCACATGCTGATCCGGCAGCTCTCGGCCGAGATCCACCCGTTCGAGATCGCGTTCTTCCGCAACTTCCTCGGGCTCTTCCTGCTCGCGGGCTGGTTCACCAAGGTCGGCTGGTCGGCGCTGAAGACCAACAATCCGGGCCTGCACCTGTGGCGTGGCGTCGTGAACTCCGTGGCGATGCTCTGCTACTTCATGAGCCTGTCCTACGCGCCCTTCGCCACCGTGGCGGCGCTGGGCTTCACCTCGCAGCTTTTCGCCGCGCTGGGGGCGGTGCTGTTCCTGGGCGAGCGCTTCCGCATGCGCCGGACTGCCGCGATGGTGGTCGGGTTCGTCGGCGTGCTGGTCATCGTGCAGCCGGGGGCGGCAACCGTGGGCGTCGGCGAGATCCTGGTGATTTCCTCGGCGATCGCGTGGTCGGTGGCGCTGCTGCTCATCAAGACGATGTCGCGCACCGACTCGAGCTGGACGATCACCGCCTACATGAACATCCTGCTCACGCCCACGACGCTGGTGGCGGCGGCGTTCTACTGGACATGGCCGAGCTTCGAGCAGTTCCTGTGGCTGTCGGCGATCGCAATCACTGGCACGCTGGCGCAGACCGCGCTGAACCAGGCGCTGCGCGAGGCCGAGGTCGCGGTCGTGATGCCGTTCGAGTTCCTGCGCCTGATCTGGGCCGGGCTGATCGGCTACTTCATCTTCGCGGAGTTGCCCGGCGTGTGGACCTGGGTCGGCGGCGCGATGATCATCGGCAGCACGAGCTACATCGCCTACCGCGAGAGCCTGCAGCGCCGCAGGCAGCGCGACCAGGAGCGGCCGGGCGCTAGTTCTTGAGTTTGTAGCCGCAGCCCCGCAGGAAGCCGGCAAAGTCCTCGTCGAGAATCCCCTGGTCCCAGGCGAGCTGCGCCAGGTTGAACGCCGAGCCGGTATTGACCTCGACCGCGACCGGACCCTGTTCCGCCACCGCGATGTCCCAGGACTGGTAGCGCAGGGGGTGGAAGAGCCGGGCGCCCTCGGTCGCCATGCCGGTCAGGCGCTTCCAGTCGGGCAGCGTCATGCCGAGCAGGGGCACGTTGCTGTCCGGGTGCGCGGTCAGCACCTCGGTCTCGGGGCCGGTGCCGCGGATCACTCGCTTGACCTCGCCCGTCTCGGAGTCGACCGCGGCCAGAAGGTTTCCGGCGCGCCAGAAATTGTCGGCGATGTTGCCCTTGCCGGGAATCTTCCAGACCGTGCGCATGATCCTGGGCCCGTCCGCCGCGATCCGGACCATGACGCGGACCGTGGACACGGCATCGGTCACCGCCGCGATCGCCGGATGCGGCCGCAGCATGGTCTGGAACAGGTAGCCCTCCTCGCCGGCGTCGCGCACGAGCTGGTCGAACGCCATGGTCTCGCCGCCGTCGACGGTCAGCATGCCGTCGGCGAAACCGAGGATGCGCAGCGCGCCGAAGCTGGCGACGCCGCCGAGCGGCTTGGCGAACAGCGGGAACCGCGCGTCCTGCCGCAGGAAGGCGGCGATATCCTCGGCGCTGCGGAGATGGCGCAGCTTGCCGAAGCCGCGGCCGGAGCGGTCGAACACCGCCTGCGTCTCGGGCACCGCGAAGCCGGCGCGCTCCAGGTGGCCATAGGCCAGCAGCTTGTCGTCGGCGACCGCCCACCAGCTGCGGTCGCAGCACTTGGCGATCACGCCCGGATGGATGTCGTCGCTGAGGAACCGGGTCTTGGCCGCCCAGTCCAGGCGCTTGTCGTCATAGAGCCTGAAGTAGAAGTAGTCCTTCACGGAGAGCTTGCCGTTGCCGCGGCCGAGGCGGAAGATTTCCTTGACCATCTCGCCATAGCGCTTGCCCGTCTGCGCGTTGGCGATCTTCATCGCGCCCACGAGGTCGAACGACTTCTTGTAGCGTGCGTGATCCCGGTTCGCGCGCGACATGCCGGACTCCGCCGGCGCAGCGGTTTTTTCGGACTGCGGGAAATCCGCGACCACCGAAGCGTTGGACATGCATGCCCCCATGCGATGCTGTGCGGGCGGGACCGGCGGCGGACATGCCGGCAGACTCGCCCCGATCATCCCTGGTCTAGGGGGAATTGGTGAACAAACCTTTACCGGGCGGGGCGCGGGAGGCGGCCACCTGCGGAGGGCCGCTAGAGGCGGCTGTCGAGCAGCCGGACCTTGGTGATGGCCTTGGAATCGAGCTTGGCGCCGCGCAGGTCGCTGGCGCGGAACACCGTGCCGCCCAGGCTGGCGTCGCGGAAATCAGCGGCGATCAGCCGGCAGCCCTGGAAGCTCGCCTGGTCGAGGCGACAGCTGCGGAAATCCGAGCCCGACAGGTCGCGGTCACGGAAATTGTGGCGGAACAGGTCGACGGCGCGCAGCACCAGGCGCTCGCCCTCGGCGCCGTTGCTCGCCAGCCAGCATTGATGCGCCGCGAGCAGCGACTCCAGCGCCGCCGGTTCGAGGCGCTTGAAGAAGGTGACGACGCGCAGCGCCGATTCCGGCAGCACCGAGCGCGCGTCGGCGCAGAGCGAGAAATCGGCGCCCTCGAGCTGGGCCCCGAAGAAGCTCGATCCGGCCAGCGCGCAGCGGTCGAACGAGGCGCGCTGCAGCTTGGCGTCGCGGAAGTTCGCCTTCAGCGCCTGCACGTCGGAAAAATTGGCCCGGACCAGCGACGCGCCGGTGAAGTTGGCGCCGCTGAGCGTCGCGTGCTCGAAGATCGTGCCGACGCTGTCGAGCTCGGGAAGGCTGTTGTTCGACGGGTCGTAGGAGATCGTGCCGCCCGTGACGAAGGCGGATTGCTGCGCGTCGACCTGGTCGAGCGCGGCGCGGCTGAACTGGCAGTCCTCGAACCGGGCGCCCTTCAGCGTCGCCCGGGTGAGGGTCGCGGCGTTGAACGAGCAGCCGATGAAGGTGGCGCGGGTCAGGTCGGCCTTCACCAGGGCGCAGTGGTCGAAATTGACGTTGCGCAGCGTCTTCTTGGCGAAGTCGTGGCCGGACAGGTCCTGGCCTACAAACTCAACATTATTGATGGTGGCAGGCAATGCTGCTGCAGGCGCCTTGGGGGCGGTTCGCCCCGGCGCACTACCTGCGGCTTTGCCGGCCTGTTGCATCACTCGTCACCGAACTGAAAATTATGCTGCAGATGCGAGTATTTAGCCAACATCACCTTAATCGAGGGTTAAGGGACGTGGGCTAAGCTGGCGGCATGTCGTTCGCGGCGTTCTCTGCTCTGTTGGCCAGCATCGGGGCCGCCTTGCCAGGGGCGGACAGCCCCCGCAGACTACGCCGCATGAACGACGCGCCATCCATCCCCGCGACCAGCATCCTGGAGCGCACCCTCGCCAATCTGCGGCTCGCCTGGCGCGACGTGGCGGCCTCGGCGCGCGGCGCCTTCGGGGCGGCGATCCGCCCCGACCTGCCGCCGGAGGACACCGACCGGCTGCGCCAGCAGTTCCGCGACTGCGTCGAGGCCAAGGGCGGGGAAGTGTCCGCCCGCGCCCGCGCGGCCGCGCTGGGACGCACCTACCTGTCGCTGAGCGCCCAGGGCCGCCGCCGGTTCCTGCAGATCCTGGCGACCGATTTCGACACCGACCAGGGCGACGTCGAGGATGCGATCGAGACCTGGCGCAAGGCCGAGACCCCCGAGGCGCGCCGCGCCGCCGAGCGCGCGCTGCGTCAGGTGCTGCTGCCGCCGCGCCGCCGCCTGCTGACGCATTTCAACGCGCTGCCCGAGGGCGTGAAGTTCCTCGTCGACCTGCGCAACGAGCTGATCCCGCTGGCGCGCGAGGACAGCCGGCTCGCGGGCCTCGAGGACGACTTGAAGAACCTGCTCTCGGCCTGGTTCGACGTCGATTTCCTGGAGCTGCGGCGCATCACCTGGCAGTCGCCGGCGGCGATCCTGGAGAAGCTCATCGCCTACGAGGCGGTGCACGAGATCCATGGCTGGGACGACCTGAAGAACCGGCTCGATTCCGACCGCCGCCTGTTCGCCTTCTTCCATCCCCGGATGCCGCTCGAGCCGTTGATCTTCGTCGAGGTCGCGCTGGTCAAGGGCATGAGCGGCAACATCCAGGAACTGCTCGACCGCAATGCGCCGCTGGGCGATCCGAGCGCGGCCGACACGGCGATCTTCTATTCGATCTCGAACGCCCAGAAGGGGCTCGCCGGGATCAGCTTCGGCAATTTCCTGATCAAGCGCGTCGCCGACCAGCTGGCGAGCGAGTTCAAGGGCCTCAAGGTCTTCGCGACCTTGTCGCCGATCCCGGGCTTCCGCGCCTGGCTGCGCGAACGCCTGGCCGCGGAAGGAGCGGAAGTCCTGACCCAGGCCGAGAAGCGCACCATTGCCGCCCTGGGCGAGACGATCGACCCCGTCGCGCTCGTCGGAGCCGAGGACTGGGCCGAGGACCGCGAGCGGACCGCGGCGAAGCTGGTGCTGAGCCGGCTGTGCGCGCGCTACCTGACCCAGGAGCGCGGGCGCGGCAACCGGGCGCTGGATCCGGTGGCGCATTTCCACCTGAGCAACGGCGCCCGCGTCGAGCGCTTGAACTGGCAGGCCGACTTGTCGCCCAAGGGCAAGCGCCAGTCGGCCGGGATGATGGTCAACTACCTCTACCGGCTCGACCAGATCGAGGCCAACCACGAGGCCTATGCCGGCGAGGGCAAGGTGGCCGCGTCCTCGACAATCAAGGGCCTCGCCGAAGCCTAGGCCGGCGCGCGATCCGACGCGACGTCGGCCCACGGCCGAGATTCCCGCAATTATGGTGTTATGCCGGCCCTGGTGACATTCTCGGCACGGATGGGCGCAATCCGCTGTGCGGCACGCAATATGGTTAATATTTGGTAAAATTGCCGGCTGGGAAGGATTGATTCGTTTCCGATTTCCCGCCAGTATGCGCTCCCTGATGACGCTTTCCACAACAAGGTCTCAGGGGGCAGAAGCGGGAAATGCGTAACAATAACAAGGAAGTATTGCGTCGAGGGCTCAGCCAGAGCTTCTTCGTCCGACGCGGGGGAAACTACGAGTACATCAAGGCGGGCGACATGTTCCGCCAGCGCGGCGCCGGCACCTACGGCGAGACGGCGATCGTCACCTCGATCGGCCTGGACGGCCAGCAGATCCCGCATGTCCGCTACAAGCTCAGCGTGCGGCGTGGCCTGGGCGTGGCGTTCGACGGCGGCTCGCGCATCCTGGCGTTGAAGCCGTTCCTGAAGCTGTATAGCGATCGCGTCCCGGCCCCGCCGCAGGCCGCCCAGCCGCAGGCGGCGCTGCCGGCGATGCTGCAGACCGCGCCGTCGTTCCAGCCCCTGGCGCTGCGTTACCTCGACGCGGCGGACTGACCCAGGAGCATCGCGTAGCGACGCATCGGCTCATCGCCGAACCTGGCGAAGCTGGCGCGCATCCTGTTCAGCGCCGTATCGCGCGAGCGCGCCGGGAACAGCCGGTCGCAGGCGAAGGCCGCAAATTCCGGACTGACAAACGACTTGCCGCGGTGGCGCTTGGCGTAGAGCCAGGCGCGGCCGACGGCGCGGGACGCGGCGAGCCGCAACAGGTCGAGGTCGAGCTGGTGCTCGCGGCAGAACATCCAGGCCGAGAGATTGGCGTGGAACAGCATGCTGGCGTGGTTGTCGGTAAGGCGTCCGCCCTGCTGCTTCGGGAAGTAGCACACCGTAGCCCTGGTCCCGACGAAGCGCCCCACGGCCGCCAGCCGCAGCAGAAACGGGTAGTCCTGCACGAAGATGCGCTCGTCGAAGCCCTGGGCGCGGTCGCAGGCCGCGCGCGTCACCAGGATCTGGCTGAGGTTGAACGGCGGCGCGGTCAGCACGAAGCGCAGCGCCGAGGCGATCTGGATATCGTCGCCAGGCGCCACGGGCGCGGGCAGGGCCTGGCCGATCTCGTAATGCCCGCCGCCGCC
>JAEULC010000007.1 GCA_016792605.1 Rhodospirillales bacterium | reverse complement strand
CATGTGGATGGCGCAGGCGCCGTTCCTGCGCTATGCGGCCGCCCTGCGCGCCAAGGTCGAGGTGCCGGTGATCGCGGTCGGCCGCCTCGGCAATCCGGCCCTTGCCGCCGCGGCCATCGCCGAAGGCAAGGCGGACTTCATCGCGCTGGGCCGCTCGCTGGTCGCCGATCCCGACTGGGTCAACAAGGTTGCCGCCGGCCGGCCGGTACGGCGGTGCTTGTCCTGCAACACCTGCGTCGACGAGATGCGCACGGGCGCCAGGATCGGTTGCGTCGTCAACCCGGCGGCCGGCCGCGAGCGCGAGCTGGCCGGCGCAACGCCGCCGCAGGGCGAGAAGATCGCGGTCGTCGGCGCCGGCCCGGCGGGCCTCACCTACGCGCTCGCGGTCGCCGCGGGCAACGCCGTCACCGTATTCGAGCGCGCGCCGACGGCCGGGGGCGCCTTCCGCCTGGCCGGTAGGGCGCCACTGTTCCAGAACGTCGAGGCGCGCGAGGAAGCGCTGCTCGACTACGTGGAGTCGATGGTCGCCGCCTGCCGGTCGGCCGGCGTTGCCATGCAGTTCGGCGTCGATCCGACGGCGTCGCCCGCCATGCTCGACGCCTTCGACCGGGTCGCCTATGCGACCGGCGCCACCTACAGGCTGGGCCTGGAGCCGCTGGTGCGCGCCGCGCTGACGTCCGGCGCGGCGCGGCTGCCGGGCCTGCGCCAGGCCCTGTCGCGCCCCGGACTGCGCGAATGGTTCTACCGCCGGGCCCGTCGCGGCCGCGCTGCACCCGCGCCTGCGCGCCCGGGGCAGATCGTCCACCTGATCGGGGACGCGCGCCTGCCGGGCAAGAGCAAGGAAGCGATCGCCGACGCCTGTGCAGCGGCCCTGCGCCGCGCAGCCTGATATCCACGAACGCCAACACCAAGGAACCGCCATGCTCGACATGCTGAAAGGCATCCGCGTCGTCAGCTTCAATCACTTCCTGCTGGGCCCGGTCGGCATCCAGGCGCTGGGCGACCTGGGCGCCGACGTGATCGCCGTCGAGGCGGTCGAGGGCGCTTGGCAGCGGCACTGGAGCGGCGCCGACAAATGGGTCGATGGCCAATCGATGCTGCTGCTGGTCGGCAATCGAAACAAGCGCAGCCTGGCCTTGGACCTGAAATCGGCCAAGGCGAAGGAAATCGCGCTGAAGCTGTGCGAGACCGCCGATGTAGTCTCCGAGAATTTCCGCCCCGGCGTGATGGAGCGGCTGGGGCTGGGGTACGAGCAGCTTAGGGCGGTCAAGCCGGACCTGATCTATGCTTCGGCATCCGGATTCGGCCCCAGCGGCCCCTATGTGGAACGCCCGGGCCAGGACTTGATGATCCAGGCCATGTTCGGCCTGGCGAAGATCACCGGCAACGTCGACACCGGCCCGCGCACGGTCGGCGTGTCGGCGGCGGATCATCACGGCGCGTCGCTGTTCGCGCTCGGCATCGTTTCGGCGCTTCTGCGCCGCGCGCGCACCGGCCAGGGCTGTCGCGTCGACGTCAACCTGATGCAGGCCTCCCTGGACCTGCAGGCGGAATCGATCACGGCCTTCCTGAACGGCGGGAAGTCGCCCAGCGAAGTGCCGCCGCGCTATGTCGCCGGCTGGTACTATCCCGCGCCCTACGGCATCTACCCGACCAAGGACGGCCACCTGGCGATTTCGCTCGGCAGCCTGGAGGTTCTGGCGAAGGCGCTGGGCGATCCGCGCATCGCCACGGTCACGGACAAGGAAGCGTTCGGCCCGCGACGCCAGGAACTGGCCGACATGGTCGCCGCCCGCACGCGGCAGAAGACCAACGCCGAGTGGATCGCGATCATGGAGCCGCTGAAGATCTGGCACGGCCCGGTGCGCGGCTACGACGAGGTCGCCGTCGACCCGCAGGTGCTGCACAACAAGGCGCTGGTGACGGTCAAGGGCGCCACCGGCTCGCCGCTGACCTTCGTCAACCACCCGATCCAGTACGACGGCCAGGCCGGCGAGGTCGCCCTGCCGCCGCAGCCCTTGGGCGCGCAGACCGCCGACGTGCTGACCGAACTCGGCTACAGCGCCGCCGACCAGGACGCGCTGGAGAAGGAAGGCGCGATCAAACGCCATCGCGCCTGATCTCGATCGTTTCCTGAAGACAGGCTAGCGACGCGGGCCCTCGCCCGCAGGCGCCCTTGCATGTTGAATAATAACTATATAGTATATTTACTAAGAACTATAGTTATGGGGCATGACGGGTGAGCGAAGACGCGCTGGCGCGCATCGCCGAGGAGATCGCGGAGGCCGAGCCGGAGTCCGACCTGCCGCGCTATCGCCAGATCATCGACGGGCTGACCAACGCCATCGAGCGCGGCGACCTGGGGCCGGGCGACCGCCTGCCGGCGGAGCTCGACCTGGCCAAGCTGTTCTCGGTCAGCCTCGGCACGATCCAGAAATCCCTCACGCACCTCGCCGATGGCGGCCTGGTCGAGCGCACGCGGCGGCGCGGCACGTTCGTCTCGGGCCGGCAGGCCGAGGACGTGTTCGTCTTCCGCTTCCGCGACCCGGCGACCGGCGAGTTGCTGATCCCCTTCACCCGGGTGCTCGCCGTGTCGGAGGACGCGACAGACGGGCCGTGGCGCCACGCCCTGGGCGTGAAGCGCTGCGTCCGCGTCGATCGCCTGGTCTGGGTCGAGGGCGACTCGCCGGCCTTCAGCCAGTTCCACATCGCGCTGGAGCATGGGCGGCACCTGCTGAAGGCGCCGGTCGACACGCTGCATGGCGTGTCGTTCCACCGCGTGCTCGGCCGCGAGTTCAACCTGCCGACCCTGCGCACGAGCCATGCGCTGCAGAGCGGCGCGCTGTCCGAGGAGGCCTGCCGCCACCTGGTCGTGCCGAAGGGCAGCTTCGGCACGCACTGGACGGCGACAGGATTCTCCTACCAGCAGGCGACGACCTTCCAGTCGCTCCAGATCCCGGCGGGACACCGGCCCATCGAGTTCGAGGTGGGCGGCGTCGCGACCGGTAGAAGCGCCCTGCCCGCCCCGGCGGGCAAGGCGCCAACCAAGCCGAAGCGGAAAAACCGATGAACAGGGAGCAACGCCATGACCACGAGGACGAAGTATCGACAGAGCCGTCGTAGCCTGATCGCCGGCGCCGCCGCCGTCGCCGGCCTGTCCGCCCTGCCCCTATCGCCAATCAGGGCGCAGGCATCCAACAAGCGCATCGTGCTGTCGACCTGGGGCGGCGACTATGGAAACCTGCTGACCAAGCACCTCGCCAACCCGATCCTGGCGCCGCAGGGCTGGGACGTCGTGAAGGACGAGGCGGTCGTCGCCCAGCGCAAGACCAAGACGGTCGCCGAGAAGCGCCTGCCCAAGGGCTCGTCGGACGTCCAGGCCCTGACCGCGACCGACATCGTCGAGCTGCGCGACCAGGACGTGCTGGAGAAGCTCGACCTGTCGCGGCTGAAGAACGCGGCGACCATCATCAAGACCTTCTCGATCGCCGACTCGCCCTATTTCTCGCCGCACATCTACAGCGGCAAGGTCGTTCTCTATAATCCGAAGCTGATCAAGGACGTGCCCACCGGCATGGACTCGCTGTGGGACGCGAAGAACCAGGGCAAGGTCGGCATCGTCGACATCCAGCATGTCTACACGACGATGGCAGCGGCGCTGGTCGGCGGCGGGAAGACCGGCGACTTCGAGATCGCCAAGAAATCGCTGCTGGAGCTGAAGAAGCTCAAGCCGCGCATCTACCCGTCGAACGAGGCCCTCGCCCAGGCGCTGTTCACCGAGGAAGTCGGGCTTTGCATCATGTGGAAGGCGCGCGCGGTGCAATGGCAGAACGCGGGCACGAACATCCTGACCGTCGCGCCGAAGGAGGGACTCATCACCTATGTCTCCGGATTCGCCATCCCGAAGAACGCGCCGAACAGGGACGGCGCCTATGCCCTGCTCGACGCCGCCCTGCAGCCCGCGGTGCAGGAGGGCTTTGCCGCCGACATGGGGTACAACCCCGTGGTCAGCACCGCGAAGGTCCCGGCGGACCTGCGGGCGCGGATCGGCTTCACCGAGGCCGAGGAGAAGCTGTTCGTGAATCCCGACCTGGAGTTCATCGCGCGCCAGGCCGGGGAGCTCAAGGACTTCTGGGACAAGCAGTTCAAGCCCGCCTGAGCGGGGCTGGAGGAGCATTGATGAAGATCACGCTGCTGGGCACGGGCAATCCCGCGCCGTCGCTGAAGCGCATGGGGCCGGGCTATCTGGTCACCGTGGGCGACGACGTCATCATCTTCGATCACGGGCCCGGCAGCCATCATCGCCTGCTGCAGGCCGGGAAGAAGGCGACGGAGGTAACGCATGCCTTCTTCTCGCACCTGCACTACGACCACTTCGTCGACTTTCCCCGCCTGCTGCTGACGCGCTGGGACCATGGCGCCGGCCATATCCCCGACCTAAAGGTCTTCGGCCCGCCGCCGCTCCGGGACATGATGGACAAGCTGTTCGGGCCGGAAGGCGCCTTCGCCCCGGACATCAATGCGCGGATCAACTGGGATGCGAGCCTGCACGTCTACCGCGCCCGCGGCGGCGTCGAGCCGCGGCGATGGCCGGCGCCCGAGGTGCGCGAGCTCAACAAGGGCGACACGGTCGAAACTGACCGCTGGAGGGTGCGCACGGTCGAGGTGCCGCACGCCCAGCCCTGGCTAACCTGCCTGGCGCTGCGGCTCGATACCGACAAGGGTTCGATGGTCTACACCGGCGACGCCGGGCCGAGCCGGGCGCTCGAGGCCCTGGCGAAGGACTGCGACGTGCTGATCCACATGTGCGCGAATATCAGCGGCTCGGTCGACAACCAGGCGACGCGGCTCGGCACCAGCGGCCACATGGAGGCGGCGCGCACCGCAGCCGCTGCCGGCGCGCGACGGCTCGTCGCCTCGCATATCTACGACCAGTTCGACCGGCCCGGCGTGCGCGAGAAGGTGATCGCGGACATGGCCAAGGTCTATGACGGCGTCATCGTCCTGGGCGAGGATCTCATGGAGCTCTCCGCCGATCCCGACCTGCCGGGGATCTTCCGCTAGGATGCCGCGGCCAGGACCGCGCTACTTCGGCGCCGGGCCGGTAGAGCCGCGGATCATCAGCTTGGCGTCGAGGATCGTGACCTTGGGCGGCGACTTGCCGGAGAGGCGCGCGACCAGGTAGTTCGCGGCGCGCGCGCCGAGCTCGGGCGCCGAGAGATGCACCGTCGTCAGCGGCGGGTCGAGATGCAGCGAGCCTTCCAGGTCGTCGAACCCGGTGACCGACAACCGGCCCGGTACGTTCAGACCTTGGGCCCGCGCCTCGATCAGGACGCCGGTCGCGTGCAGGTCGGTCGTGCACATGACCGCCGTGATCTCGGGATCGACCTGCAGGAGCCGCCGCAGGCCGGCGCGGCCGTCATTCAGCGAATAGGGCGTCTCGATCACGTGGTCCGCGGCGAAGGACAGGCCATGCGCAGCCAGCCCGTCGTGGAAGCCGCGCACCCGCGCGCTGATCCGGTCGTTCTTGTCGTAGGGATAGGTGATAAGGCCGAAGCGGCGATGTCCCAGCTTCACCAGGTGCTCGGCGAGCTGCTGCGCCGCGGCGCGCTGGTCGAAGCCGACGCAGGGGTGCAGGCTGCCCTTGGCCGCCATGTAAGTGTTGACATAGGGCACCCGCAGCTTGCGGATCAGCGCATAGGCCTCGCGGTGATGCTTTTGGCCGACCAGCACCAGACCGTCGACGCCGCGCTCGACCAGGGTGCGGATCTGGCGCAGCTCGGCCGCGACGTCGTAGTGCGAGTTCCCGACCAGGACGGTATAGCCGTGCCGCTCCAGTTCCTGCTGTAGCGAAGCGACGCCGGCGCCGAAGATCGAGTTGCTCAAGGTCGGCACCACGGCGCCGATCGTGAACGACCGCCGCGACGCGAGCGCGCGCGCCGCCCCGTTCGGCACGTAGCGCAGCTTGGCCAGCGCCGCCTGGATCCGGGCCCGCAGGTCGGGACTTACCTTTTGCGGTGCATTCAGTGTCCGGGACACACTGGCGGTTGAAACGCCGGCGCGCCGCGCCACATCGACCAGCCGCGGATTCGGCCGCGCTTCGCTCGCAGACCGCCGCAACGATGCCATTGCTTCCCCCCAGACATTTCGCAAGCCGGCGCAGAGCGCCGGCGTCAGTAGTTTGCCGAACCCTGCGGCCGCGACGGTCCGTTGTCAACGCATCCGATTGCGGTTAAGGTGGCTCGTGCGTCATGGGGCGCGCGGATGTAATCGTTTACATCGGCGCGGTACGACACAAGAAAAACCCCGACTTGCGTGCTGGATGAATGCCCGGCCTGAAAAATGGGCAACCAGCCGAGGATCCGCCACCGCTTAGGGAGTGACCCATGGATTTGTCTATTCGCGCGGCCCGACGGCACGTGTTGTCGGGGCTAGCAGCCGTTGGCCTGGCCGCCGCCTTGTCCGCGACCGCCCAGGCCCAAACCGAGCTTAAAGTCGGCTACATGAAGCATCCGATCCAGGACGCTTCGCTCGACATGATGGACAAGTGGGCCAAGGCCAACAACGTCAAGCTGACGCGCGTGCCGATGGCCTACAACATCTTCATGGAGAAGGTCACCGCGACGCTGACCTCGGGCAACGACCAGTTCGACGTGATCTGGCACAACGACGACTGGGGCCAGCTCTGGGAGAAGTGGCTGGAGCCCACCGACGACGTCAAGGGCATGGAGAACATGAGCAAGTGGCCGCTCGACGCCTTCTGGTCGGCGGACAAGAAGCTCACCGTCGTGCCGATGGCCTACACGGTCGGCACGTTCTTCTACCGCAGCGACCTGATCAAGCCCAACGAAGTGCCGAAGACCTGGGCCGAGCTGGTTTCGACCGGCCAGCGCCTGCAGAAGGAAGGCAAGGTCAAGTGGGGCTATGTCGGCGGCATGTCGTTCAACAACACCTGGTTCTCCTTCTGGTGGACCATGTGGTCGAACAACTGCGACATCTTCCATCCCCTGTTCGAGCGCGACGCGGCCAAGCTGAAGGCCGGCGGCTTCAAGGCGGCGATCGCCGATCCCTGCCACAAGCAGGTGGTCGAGTTCTGGTGGGACGCGCTGAAGACCCACAAGATCAGCCCGGAGGCCATGACCTCGTATGGGCGCAACGAAGCCAACGCCATCTTCATGGCCGGCGACGCGGCGTTCACCCTGGTCGACTCCACGCACTACGGCGATTTCTCGGATCCTGCGAAGTCCAAGATCGTCGGCAAGATCGGCATGGCGCCGTTCCCTGTCGGACCGAACGCCAAAGTGCCGACGGCGTGGCATGAGATCTGGGGCTGGGGCATTCCGAAGGGCTCGCCCGCCGAGAAGAAGAAGCTCGCGAAGGCGATGCTCGGCGCGATGATGCTCGACGAGGAAGGCCAGGTCGAGATGTGGAAGAAGACCGGCGGCCCGCCCCCGAGCAACAAGGCGTGGGCGAAGATCGAGGCGCAGGATCCGGTCTTCAAGCAGCTCAAGAACGCCGTGTTCGACCAGAAGCCGGTGGCGCATTCGGCCTACTACTTCGCCGAGTGGCCGGCGGTGCACAAGGCCTACTCCGACACGGTGATCAAGGCGCTGACCGGCAAGCGCGAGGATATCGGCAAGGTGCTCGAAGAAGGCGCCCCGCTCGTCAGCAAGGCGGCGATGAACTGATCTTCGCCTGATGAAACGCCCGCGCGCGCCGGCGCTGCCGGTTCGCGCGGGTTTCTTTTCCAACGCTTAACGGCCCGTGCCGCAGGAAACCGACGTGACCATTCCCGTCGCTGACCTAGACCATCCGCCGAAGCCGCCGGTCTTCGGCGAGCGGCAGCGCTTCATGCTGCTGCTAATCGCGCCTGCCGTGGCGGCGCTGATCTTCTTCCAGATAGTCCCGATCCTGACTGGTGCCAACGCCAGCTTCCGCGACTGGTCGCTGCACGACCCGAAGCTCACCTGGGTCGGGCTCAAGCACTACATCTACGTGCTGACCGATCCGGGCTTCATCTGGGTCGTCATGCCCAATACGATCTTCTTCATGGTCGTCAGCGTCGCCGCCTCGCTCGTGCTCGGCCTGGGCCTGGCGCTGATCCTGAACCAGAAATTTCCCGGCCGCGGCCTGCTGCAGACGATCATCCTGCTGCCCCTGATGGTCGCCCCGGTCGTGGCCGCGATCATGATCCGCTGGATGTTCAACGACCAGTTTGGGATCGTGAACGTCGTGTTCGAGGCGATCGGACTGCCGCCCCAGCCCTGGCTGGCGCAGCGCTGGAGCGCCTTCTCGGTCATCCTGCTCGCCGACATCTGGCTGTGGACGCCGTGGTTCGCGCTGCTCCTGCTCGCCGGCCTGCAGAGCCTGCCCAAGGAGCCGTTCGAGGCCGCGGCGATCGACGGCGCGACCAGGTGGCGCGTGTTCCGCTACCTCACGCTGCCGATGCTGCGCTCGGTGATGGTGGTCTGCATCGTCATCCGCTCGATCGACGCGTTCCGCACGTTCGACATCGTCTGGACGATCTCGGCCGGCGGCCCGGCGCGGTCGACCGAGCTGTTCTCGATCTACGCCTATATCGAGGCGTTCCAGTCGATGAACTTCGCCCGCGGCTCGGCCGCAGCCATGATCGGCGCCGCCGTCATCGTGGTGCTGGCGATGATCATCTTCCGCGTGCTCAACCGCTGGGTGGAGGTGTCGAAATGACCGCCGCGTCCTCCACCGAGCTCTCGCTGCCGCCGGTCCGCAAGGGGTTCTGGGCGATGCTCGCGCCAGGCGGCGGCAAGATGCTGTTCGCGCTCGCCGCGATCGCGATCGCGTTCCTGTTCGCCTTTCCCGTGCTGTGGCTGTTCCTGACCTCGATCCGGCCGGAATCGGGCGTCTACTACGTCCATCGCGGCACCGAGTTCACCTGGCACAACTACCTGGAAGTGATCCAGCAGGAGAACATCTACAAGGCGTTCTGGAACAGCTTCGCCATCTCGACCCTGGCCACGATCCTGTCGCTCGGCGTCACGGTGACCTCGGGCTACATGCTCTCGCGCTTCAAGGGGCCGATCCCGGACACTTGGTTCTCGCTGATCTACGTGCTGCGCTGCATCCCCTACATCTCCTGGGTGCTGCCGCTGTTCTTCGTCACGCGCCAGTGGGGCATCTTCGATACCTACTGGGGCCTGCTGCTGCCGCACGTGGCGGTCCACATCTGCTTCTTCTCGTGGATCATGAAGGGCTTCTTCGACGGCATCGATCCGTCGATGGAATACGCCGCGCTGATCGACGGTTGCTCGCGGTGGGGCGCCTTCTTCCGGGTCGCCATGCCGGCCGCCCTGCCGGGCATGACCGCGCTGGCGATCCTGTGCTGGCTCTACACCTGGAACGAGTTCCTGTTCGCCCTCCTCCTCACCTCGCACAAGACGCCGATCCTGACCGTGGTGATGGCCCAGTTCGTCCACGAACTCGGCATGGAGTGGCATCTCATGAGCTCGACGGCGATCCTGGCCCTGATCCCGGCCCTGATCGTCACCATCTTCGGACAGAAATACGTCATCAGGGGTCTCAGGGTTTGATTCATGGGTGAAGTCGTCCTCAAGGGCGTAGGCAAGTCCTACGGCAACGTGGTCGCGGTCCGCGACGTCAACCTGACCATCAAGGACCAGGAATTCGTCGTCCTGGTCGGCCCGTCGGGTTGTGGCAAGTCGACCACGCTGCGCATGATCGCGGGGCTGGAGGAGATCACCGCAGGCGTCATCGCGATCGGCGGACGAGTGGTGAACCAGCTTCCGCCCAAGGACCGGGACATCGCGATGGTGTTCCAGAACTACGCGCTCTACCAGCATATGAGCGTGCGCGACAACCTGGCCTTCGGCCTGCGCAACCGCAAGGTGCCCGAGGCCGAAATCAACAAGCAGATCGCCTACGCGGTGAAGACGCTGGGTATCGAGCCCCTGCTCGAGCGCCGGCCGCGCCAGCTTTCGGGCGGGCAGCAGCAGCGCGTGGCGCTGGGCCGTTGCCTGGTGCGCAATCCCGCCGTGTTCCTGTTCGACGAGCCGCTGTCGAACCTCGACGCCCAGCTCCGCAGCGCGATGCGCCTGGAGCTGAAGGAGCTGCGCAAGCGCGTCCCCACCACCTCGATCTACGTGACCCACGACCAAGTCGAGGCGATGACGCTGGGCGACCGCATCGTGGTGATGAAGGACGGGCTGGTGCAGCAGGTCGGCACGCCGCTCGAACTCTACCGCAAGCCGGCGAACCAGTTCGTCGCGGGCTTCATCGGCTCGCCGGCGATGAACTTCATCCCGATGCAGGTTGCCACCACCGAAACCGATGCGACGCTCTCCGCCGCCGGACTGACCTTGAAGCTGAATGGCGAGCGGGCGGCTGTCCTGCGCAAGTCAGGCGCGCGCGACATCGTCTTCGGCGCGCGGCCGCAGCACTTCGTGCTCAACGGCGCGGGCAGCGGGCTGCTGCCGTTCCAGGCTACGCTGTCGACCAGCGAGCAGCTTGGCGACCAGCAGCTTCTCGATGCGCGCGTCGGCGACACGCCGATCCGCATCGCCGGCGTCGATCCCTTCCTGCGATTGGACGACGGCGTAAACCTGCCGCTCGGCGTCATTGCCGAGAATATCCACCTGTTCGACAGCAAGACCGGACTCGCCCTGACATGACACAATCCGAGGCGCCGAAGCGCGGGGGCGTCCTCGCCGGCATGAAGGTGCTCAGCTTCTGCCACTACCTCCAGGGCCCCGCCTGCACCCAGTACTTGTCGGACATGGGCGCCGACATCGTGAAGATCGAGCCCAAGGACGGCGCCTTCGAGCGCCACTGGGCCGGCGCCGACCGGGTGAAGATCGACGGGGTCAGCGCCTTCTACATCACCGCCAACCGCGGATCGCGCAGCGTGGCGCTGGACCTGAAGCACGAGGGCAGCCGCAAGGTGATCGAGGCGCTGGTCCGGCGCAGCCACGTGGTGGTGGAGAATTTCCGCGCCGGCGTGCTCGACCGCCTCGGCTACGGCTACGCGGCGATGAAGGCGATCAAGCCGGACATCGTCTACGCCTCGGCCAGCGGGTTCGGCGCCGACGGCCCCTACAAGGACCGCCCCGGCCAGGACCTGCTGATCCAGGCGATGAGCGGCCTCGTCCACGCGACCGGCGTGCCGCAGCGCGCCCCCACGCCCGTGGGCTGCGCCATCGCCGACCAGCATGGCGGCGCACTCCTGGCGCTCGGCATCGTCGGCGCCTATTCCAGGATGCTGGCGGGCGGCGGCGGCACCAAGGTCGAGACCAGCCTGCTCGCCGCCGGCATCGACCTGCAGGGCGAGGCGCTCACTACCTACTTCGCGGCAGGCCGCGGGCCCACGGTATTCGATCGCGAGCCGCATCTCGGCACCTGGTTCCACTCCGCGCCCTACGGCATCTACAAGCTCGCCTGCGGCCAGCACGTGGCCCTGTCGATGAACGACCCGGCGAAGCTCGCCAAGGCGCTGAACAGCGACAAGGTCGGGGCGCTGGTAGGGGTGAATACCTACGAGGAGCGCGACCGCTTCGCCCAGACGATGGCCGAGGTGCTGGCGACCAAGACCTTCGCCGAGATCGAGGGGCCGTTCGACCAGGAAGCGATCTGGTACGCGCGCGTCAACGACTACGAGTCCCTGCGCCGGAATCCGCAGGTCGTCCATGCGGAATTGCTGCGGGAAATTCCTGCCGGCAAGGGTAAGGCTGTCGTCGTGAGCCACCCGGTGCGCTACGACGGCAAGTCCACCGCCTCGGCGACCTTCGCCACGAAGCCCGGGCAGCACACCAAGGAAGTCCTGGCCGAGATCGGCCTGTCGGCCGGCGAGGTCGACGAGCTGTTGGGGCGCGGCGCAGCCCACGCCCCGGCCTGATCTCCCCCATTTCCAGCGTCCGCAGGAG
>JAEULC010000502.1 GCA_016792605.1 Rhodospirillales bacterium | reverse complement strand
GGCGTCTTGGTCGCCGTCGGCGTCGGCGCCTTCATCGCCGCCGCCTTCAACACCGGCCGCAGCGCCTGCTCGCCCGCGGCCTCGGCGCCGCGCATCGCGTCCATCGCCCCGCGGTTCATCGTCGAGACGATCTCGGCGTTGTACTTCATCAGCAGCTCGGCCAGCTCGCCCAGGTGGTTCATCGTCGTCTCGGCGACCTTGGTCAGCGTCTTCAGGTTGGTCTCGCTGGCGTCCTTGAACTGGTCGGGCCGGGCGAGCGCCTGGGCGTTGCCCATGAGCTGCCGGGTCGAGGTCTCGATAACGGCGGCCTGGCGGCGGGCGAGGTCCTCGAGATCCTTCACCACCTTCTGGCCGGCTTCCATCAGGGCTTGCAAGGTCGCGCCCGAGCTGGGCGTCAGCGACGTGCTGTCCAGGCCGCGATAGCGGAACAACGCCATCAGGCGCTCGAAGGACGAAGCGAAATCCTGCATGTTCGAATCCCCCCGGCTGGCGGGCCTCGGCGCTACCGGCGCCAATGCCAATGGACGGGACGATAGACCAGAAGCCACCGCCCCGCCATATGACCTGGATCACATTGCAAACGGGTAAAGGAAGTATTTACGGATTGCGGAAACCGCCCGGCCGCAACTCGCTCAGAGGGTGATTCCGCCGTCGATGATCATCGCCTGGCCCGTCACGAAGACGGATTCATCGCTGGCCAGGTACAGGCACATGGCCGCGATCTCCTCGGCCGTGCCCAGGCGCCCCATGGGCTGGCGGGCGATGAAGGCCTGGCGCGCCGCCACCGGGTCGGCGAAGGCGTTGATGCGGTCGTGCAGCGACGGGGTCTCGACCGTCCCCGGGCATACCGCATTGCAGCGCACGCCCTTGGTCACATAGTCGGCCGCGATCGACTTGGTCAGGCCGAGCACGGCCGCCTTGGTGGTGCCGTAGACGCAGCGGTTGACGATGCCCTTCAGCGACGAGGCGACCGAGGCGATGTTGACGATCGCGCCGCCGCCGTCCGCCACCATCTGCGGCAGGAAGGCCTTGGTGGTGTTGACCATGCCCAGCACGTTCAGGTTCCACGCGAAGGCCCAGTCCTTGTCCTGCGACTCCAGGATCGTGCCGCTGTGGACGAAGCCGGCGACGTTGACCAGCGAGGTGATCGGTCCTACCGCGCGGGCGCAGGCCTGCACCGCGGCGGCGTCGGTCACGTCCAGCCGGTGCGTGGCGACGATGCCCTGCGTCTTGGCCAGGTCGGCGAGCTTGCCCTGGTCGATGTCGGTGGCGATCACCTTGGCGCCCTCGGCGGCGAAGGCCAGCGCGGCGGCGCGGCCGATGCCCTGGCCGGCGGCGGTGATGAACGCGGTCTTTCCTTCCAGTCTCTTGGCCATCGGCCCGAACCTCCTCGTTGGCGTCGCGTCGGCGCGCCCGTGCACAAATCAGCGGTGTTTGCTTCCCCCCATGGGGCGGCGTAGATTGCGCGGCAATCCAATCCCTGTCCAGCCGGAGCCAACGCGCCATGTCGACTGCGACGCCGCTGACCATTCGCCTGAGTCCCGCCGACAATGTCGTCGTCGCGCGGGCGGACCTGCTGCCCGGCGCCGAGGTCGCGGCGGAAAAGCTCGCTGCCAAGGCCCGGATCCCGGCCGGCCACAAGCTCGCCACCGCGGCGATTCCCGCCGGCCAGCCGGTGCGCAAGTTCAACCAGATCATCGGCTTCGCAAAGGAGGCGATCCAGCCGGGCGACCACGTGCACGTGCACAACATCGAGTTCAAGGCCTTCGACCGCGACTACGCCGCCGGCACGGACGCGCGGCCGACGCAGTATTTCACCGGCGACGCCAAGGCGACCTTCGAAGGCTATGTGCGGCCGAACGGCAAGGTCGGCACGCGCAACTATGTCGGCATCCTGACCTCGGTGAACTGCTCGGCCACCGTCGCGCGCTACATCGCCGACAGCTTCAACCGCACCGATGCGCTCGACGCCTATCCGAACGTCGACGGCGTCGCTGCCTTCGTGCATTCGACGGGCTGCGGCATGGCCGGTTCGGGCGAAGGCTACATGAACCTGCAGCGCACCTTCTGGGGCTACGCCAGCCACCCGAACTTCGCCTCGGTGATCATGGTCGGGCTGGGCTGCGAGGTGGCGCAGCTCTCCTACCTGCTCGACATGTACGGCATCAAGCCGGGGCCGCATTTCCAGGTGATGACGATCCAGGACACCGGCGGCACCCGCAAGTCGATCGAGCGCGGCGTGGCGCAGATCAAGGAGATGCTGCCCGACGCCAACACCTACACGCGCCAGACCGTGTCGGCCGAGCACATCACGCTGGCGCTGCAGTGCGGCGGGTCGGACGGGTATTCCGGCATCACCGCCAACCCGGCGCTGGGCGCCGCTTCGGACCTGGTCGTGCGCCACGGCGGCACGGCGATCCTCAGCGAGACGCCCGAGATCTATGGCGCCGAGCACCTGCTGACGCGCCGTGCGGTGAAGCCCGAGGTCGCCGACAAGCTGGTCGAGCGCATCAAGTGGTGGGAGGAGTACTGCGCCAGGAACGACGGCGAGATGAACAACAACCCGTCGCCCGGCAACAAGGCCGGCGGGCTGACCACGATCCTCGAGAAGTCGCTGGGCGCGGCGGCCAAGGGCGGCACCACCAACCTGACAGCGGTCTACAAGTATGCAGAGCCGGTGAAGGAAAAGGGCTTCGTGTTCATGGATACGCCCGGCTACGACCCGTGCTCGGCGACCGGCCAGGTCGCGGGCGGCGGCAACGTCATCTGCTTCACGACCGGCCGCGGATCCGTGTTCGGCTGCAAGCCGGCGCCGTCGCTCAAGCTCGCGACCAACACGCCGATGTTCAAGCGCATGGAAGAGGACATGGACATCAACTGCGGCGACATCGTCGACCGCGGCGTGACGATCCAGGAGAAGGGCGAGGAGATATTCAAGCTGATCCTCGACACCGCCTCGGGCAAGAAGTCGAAGAGCGAGGAGCTGGGCGTGGGCGACAACGAGTTCGTGCCCTGGCAAATCGGCGCGACGATGTGACGATGCCAGGGGTGACGATGACGGTGCGTTTCCCTCTCGCGGCGCTGCCGCTGGCGCTCCTGCTCGCCGCCCCGGCCGCGGCCGAGGACCCGCGCGTCCACCAGCGCCAGCCCGAGCGCTACCAGGCTGTCCCGCTGCCCGGCCAGCAGGCGCGCCCGGGCGCCGGCGCGACCGATACCGCCGATCCGGAGCAGCGCCGCGGCGGGTTCTACCGCCCGCCCGGATCGAAGAAGGCCGACGACGACGACGGCAAGCGCGAGACGGTCGGCAACGAGCGGCTGTGGACGACGCGCGACCCGCCGGGCAAGCGCGGTGTCTTCGCCTTCCTCGGCAACAAGATCGGCGACCCGATCGACAACGTCTTTCCCGACATGGAGGAGAAGGACCAGTTCGGCATGCCGCTGTGCCGCGACACGCCCGGCCTGCCGGGGTTCCTCGACTGCACCGACGACAGCATCCGCGTGATGGTCAATGGGGTGTGGAAGCTGATGTATCGCGGCGTCGAGGTCAGCTTCGTCAACTACCGCTATCTCGACGGCAAGCTGGCGGGCTTCCGCATGGGCTTCCCGACCGCGAACTTCCAGGCCCTGGCCGAGGCGCTGAAGAAGCAGTACGGGCCGCCGACGGGCGAGGAGGAGACGTCGTGGACGCACCGCCTGGGCGGCGTGTTCGACATCAAGATCCAGAGCTGGAACACCCCGCATGGCGAGATGACGCTCCGCTCGCGCGCCGCGGCGATGGACGCCGGCATGCTGGCGCTGATGGAGCCCAAGGCCCAGGACCGGTTCAACGACCTGCGCTACCGCCAGGTGCTCGCGCCGAACAAGCCGCTTGGCCCGCCGGAGGACGAGTTCGTGCTGCATCCGCTGCCGCCGAAGCCGGGGGAAACGGCGCAGCCTGCCGTTCCTTTGGGCAATGCTGCGCCTGCGAAGGCCGCGCCCTGAGATGTGAGCGCGCCGCGGCTTTCAAATTCTCGTCGGCTAGAATAAGTTCCGCGCCAGCCCGTTGAATCTTGCGAGGCGCGCTAGCCTGTGTTATGGCCGGCGAGTTGTCCGGTTGTCATACAAGCTCGAACGAGCATCGCGTCCAAAACGGGGCGTATCACCACGGAGGAAATTGTCCATGCTACGCAGAGATTTCACCAAGCTGCTTGCGGCGTCGTCCGCGACCGCCGCGCTTGCCAGCATCGGCGCGCGCAGCGTGTCGGCGCAGGCCAAGCAGGTCTGGAAGGCCACTGACGTCCACGCGCTCGGCTATCCCACGGTCGAGGCGGTCGTGCGGATGGGCAAGAAGATGGAGACCCAGACCAACGGCCGCTACTCGATCCAGATGTACCCGGCGATGCAGCTGGGCGGCGAGAAGGAGATGATCGAGCAGACCCAGGTCGGCGCGGTGCAGATCGCCCGCATCTCGATCGGCCCGATGGGCGGCATCGTCGACGAGCTCAACGTCTTCAACATGCCGTTCGTGTTCCGCGACGTGGCGCACGCGCAGAAGGTCGTCGACAGCGCGATCGGCCAGGAGCTGCTCGACAAGCTGTCCAACGCTCCCACCAGCCGCCTGATCGGCCTGTGCTGGATGGATTCGGGCGCGCGCAGCTTCTACAACTCGAAGAAGCCGATCCGCACGCTTGAGGACCTGAAGGGCCTGAAGATCCGCATGATGGGCAACCCCATCTTCGTCGACACGGCCAACGCGCTGGGCGCCAACGGCATCGCCATGGGCTTCGACCAGCTCACCGCGGCGCTGCAGACCGGCGTCGTCGACGGCGCGGAGAACAACCCGCCGAGCTACGAGACCCAGAAGCACTACCAGTTCGCCAAGTACTACTCGATCTCCGAGCACCTGATCATCCCGGAGATCCTGGTGTTCTCGAAGGCGACCTGGGACAAGATGCCGAAGGAAGACCAGGCGCTGCTCAAGAAGCTCGCCAAGGAAGCCCAGGCCGAGTGCCGCACGCTGTGGATGGAGAAGGAGAAGGCTTCGATGGCCGAGCTGCAGAAGGCCGGCATCGAGATCATCAAGTTCTCGCCGGAAGAGAAGAAGAAGATGCAGGTTGCCGTGAAGCCGGTCTGGGACAAGTACGGCGCGAAGTACACCCAGCTCGTCCAGCGAATCCAGGACGTGAAGTAAACCTGCAAGGCTGATGGCTGAAGGAACGGCCGCCGGTTGACCTCCGGCGGCCGTTCCCTTGCCCGAGGGAAGAGGGGTCGGGGGCTCGATGAAAGCGTCCTATGTGCGCGCGATGGAAGCGCTCTATCTGATCTGCGTGGTCATCGCCGGCATCTGCATGGTCGTCATGACCGTCATCATCCCGATCGGCGTATTCTACCGCTACGCCCTCAACAGCGCGCTTGCCTGGCCCGAGCCCGCGGCGACCATCCTGATGATCTATTTCAGCTTCATCGGCGGCGCTGCGGTCTACCGCGCCAACGCGCACATCGCCGTCGTGGCGCTGATCGACGCGGTCAACGAGAAGTCGCGCCAGGTGATGAAGGCGATCATCTATGTCGCCATGCTGTCGGTCGCCGTGTTCATGCTGGTCTACGGCTACGACCTGGTGCTGATCACCTGGCACCAGTCGATCGCCGATTTCCCGTGGATGCCGGTCGGCTTCACCTACCTGCCGATCCCGATCTGCGGCTTCCTGACGCTGCTGTTCATCATCGAGCGGATCTGGGCCGGGATGCCGGCGGCGGATTCGGTCATGTACAAAGACCACCCGATGGGCCTGGAGTAGCCGCCATGGGCATGGCCATCCTCGTCCACCTTCTCTCCTTCTCGGCGCTCTGCATCCTCGGCATGCCGGTCGCCTACGCGCTCGGCCTCTCCTCGCTGATCGCCGCCTGGTACATCGACATCCCGCTCGAGGCGGTGATGCTGAAGATCTCCGACGGCACCGACGATTTCGGCCTGCTGGCGATCCCGTTCTTCGTGCTCGCCGGCGCGATCATGGCCGAGGGCGGCATGGCGGCGCGGCTGGTCAACCTGGCCAAGGTGTTCGTCGGCGCGATCCGCGGCGGGCTCGCCTATGTCAACGTGCTGGCCTCGACGATGTTCGGCGCGCTGTCGGGCTCGTCGGTTGCCGACACGGCGGCGATCGGCACGGTGATGATCCCGCAGATGATCAAGAACGGCTACCCGCGCGTCTTTGCCGTCAACATCACCATCTGCGGCTCGCTGCAGCCGCTGCTGATCCCGCCCAGCCACAACATGGTGATCTACTCGCTGGCGGCGGGCGGCACCATCTCGGTCTCGGCGCTGTTCATGGCCGGCATCATGCCGGGCCTGCTGTTCGGCCTCTGCCTGATCGGCCTCGTGATCTACTCCTCGCGCAAGCACAACTTCCCGCGCGGCGAGGCGATCCCGCTCAAGCAGGCCGGCAAGCTGGTGCTCGAGGCGTTCTGGGGCCTCCTGACCGTGCTGATCATCATGGGCGGCATCCTGTCCGGCATCTTCACGCCGACCGAATCCGCCGCCGTCGCCTGCATGTACGCGTTCCTGGTCACGATGTTCATCTATCGCGACTACAAGTGGAGCAACCTGCACCACCTCGTCCACCGCACCGTCAAGACCGTGGCGATGGTGATGATCCTGATCGGGTTCTCGGCGGCCTTCGGCTACATGATGGCGCTGATGCGGCTGCCGGCGCTTGCCAGCGAGTTCATGCTGTCGATCACGCAGAACAAGTACCTGATGCTGCTGATGATCAACGTGCTGCTGCTGGCGCTCGGCACGTTCATGGACATGGCGCCGCTGATCCTGATCTGCACGCCGATCCTCTTGCCGCTGGTGGTCAAGCTCGGGGTCGACCCGGTGCATTTCGGCATGATCCTGATCACCAACCTGGGCATCGGCCTCATCACCCCGCCGGTCGGGCCGACGCTGTTCGTCGGCTGCGCGCTCGGCAAGGTGACGATGGAGCAGGTGTCGAAGGAGCTGTGGCCGTTCTACACGGCGATGATCATCGCGCTTGCGATCATCACCTACGTGCCGCAGTTCTCGCTGTTCCTGCCCGGGCTGCTGAAGTAGCGGCTCGGGCCTCGGCTTTCCCTAGGCGACGACGGCGGTGCGTCCCCCGACTCGCCGCCGTTCGATCTCTGGCCAGTCCCAGTCGATCCCCAGCCCGGGCTTGGGCGAGGGGATGGCGTAGCCGTCTTTCATCGCCATGCGGCCCGTGGTCACGTCGTCGAGCTGCGGGATGTACTCGACCCAGCGCGCGTTGGGCACGGCGGCGCACAGGCCGACATGGATCTCCATCAGGAAGTGCGGGCAGATCCAGGCGTTGAAGGTCTCGGCCAGATGCGCGACCTTGAGCCAGGGCGTGATGCCGCCGATGCGCGCCACGTCGGCCTGGACGATCGAGCACGCGCCGCGCTGCAGGTACTCCCGGAAATGGCTCGGGTGGTAGATCGACTCGCCGACGGCGACCGGGATCGAGGTCGACTCCGCCAGGCGGATATGCCCGCCCAGGTCCTCGGCCGGCAGCGGCTCCTCGAACCACGCGAGGTCCACGCGCTCGTAGGCCCTGGCCCGGCGGATCGCCTCGGAGACGGTGAAGCCCTGGTTGGCGTCGGTCATGATCTCGAAGGCGGGCCCGACGGCGTCGCGCACCGCCTCCAGCCGCGCCATGTCCTCCGACAGGTGCGGCCGGCCGATCTTGATCTTGGCGCCGTGGAAGCCCTGGGCCTTGGCGGCGAGCGCCTCCTCGACCAGCTTCTGCTGCTCGATATGCAGCCAGCCGCCCTCGGTGGTGTAGAGCGGCACCCGGTCCTGGGCGCCGCCGGCCATCACGTGCAGCGGCAGGCCGGCGCGTCGGCAGCGCAGGTCCCACAGCGCCATGTCGATGGCGCAGAGCGCCAGCGCCGTGATCGCGCCGACGGCCGTGGCGTGGGTGTGGAAGAACAGGTCCTTCCAGATCTGCTCCACCATGGCCGGATCGCGGCCGATCAGCCTTGGCGCCAGGTGGTCGTGGAGCAGCGCCGTGACCGAGCTGCCCCCGGTGCCGATGGTGTAGCTGTACCCGGTGCCCTCGATCCCGTCGCTGTCGGTGATCCGGACGAAGGGCGTCTCCTGCTTGATGAAGGCCTGGATGGCGTCGGTCCGCTTCACCTTGGGCGTCAGGTCGACCTGCAGGATTTCGACGCGCGCGATCTTGGCCATAGTTCCCCCGGGTAACGAGTTGTGCCGCCGCTTTGGGCATTCTCAATGCTTGTCGCGGATTTGCGACTTCCGCTATAAGGATAGCAGACGGACGCTTCACAGACGTCCGGACAAGTATACGGGAGGAAATTAATGGATCACCGCTTCTTCGCGGCCGCGCTCGCCGCGGCCGGCATCCTGGTTGTCGCCCAGCCCGCGCTGGCGCAGACCAAGCTCAAGTTCGCCCATGTCTACGAGACCAGCGAGCCCTATCACACCGAGACGGTCTGGGCCGCGGGCGAGATCGCCAAGCGCACCAACAACAAGTACCAGATCGAGGTCTTCCCGGCCTCGGCCCTGGGCAACGAGCAGCAGATCAACCAGGCCCTGCCGCTCGGCACGATCGACATGATCTACACCGGCACGTCCTTCGCCGGCGCCACCTACAAGCCGCTGGCGATCTCCGGCGCGCCGGGCATGGTGCGCGACTACAACCACTGGAAGGCCTATCGCGACAGCACGCTGTTCAAGGAGATGAGCGAGGGCTACGAGAAGGCGACCGGGCACAAGGTGGTCTCCTTCACCTACTACGGCGCGCGCCACGTCACCGCCAACAAGGCGATCAACAAGCCCGAGGACATGGCCGGGCTGAAGCTGCGCGTGCCGCAGGCGCCGCTCTACCTCATGTTCGCCAAGTCGGTGGGCGCCAACGCCTCGCCGATCGCCTTTGCCGAGGTCTACTTGGCGCTGCAGAACAAGACCGTCGACGCGCAGGAGAACCCCCTGCCGACGATCCAGGCCAAGAAGTTCTACGAGGTGCAGTCGCACATCAACCTGACCGCCCACATCACCGACAGCCTGCTGACCATCGTCGGTGGCCCGACCTGGAAGAAGCTGTCGGCCGACGACCAGAAGCTCTTCACCGAGGTGCTCGGCCAGGCCGCGGTGCGCGCGTCGAACGCGATCGACAAGGTCGAGCGCGAGCTGCCGGAATGGTTCAAGGCCCAGGGCAAGACGGTGGTGACGCCGGACAAGGCGGCGTTCATGGCGGCCGCCGCGAAGGTCAACACCGACCCGGCCGCGGGCGCCGGCTGGACCAAGGAGCAGTACGACCGCTTCCAGGCGCTCGGCAAGTAAGCGGCGTCGTCGTCTCACGGGCGGGGCGGGGCCGGATGCGGTCCTGCCCCGCGATCTTCCGGAGTACCCGCGCATGACCACCGGCCAGCCGCCCCAAGCCGCGCCGAGCGGTGACGCCGCGCCCGACGCGGCGCTTGTCGGGCTGGAAGATCCGCCGCCGCCGCCGCTCTCGACCTACGGCGTCGAGGACTGGGTCTCCCTGCTGCTGTTCTGGGGCCTGGCGGTCGTCGTGTTCCTGCAGTTCTTCACTCGCTACGTGCTGAACGATTCGCTGGCCTGGACCGAGGAGATCGCGCGCTACCTGCTGATCATGGTCGCCTTCATCGGCGGCGGCATGGCGGTCAGGCGCATGTCGCACATCCACGTCGAGTTCTTCTACGTCTATCTCGGCCGCCGCTTCGCCTTCGCGCTTTCCACCCTGGTCGACGTGCTGCGGATCGTCTTCTTCGCCTACGCCACCTATCTCGGCTGGCTGGTGACCGAGCTGATGGGCACCCAGAACATGGTCGTGATCGAGTGGCCGATCAGCATCGTTTACGGCGCCGCCTGCCTCGGGCTCGCCATCATGACGATCCGGTCGGTGCAGGTCGCGATCTGGAACTGGCGCGCCGGCGAAAGCGTCCTGACCCGCACCGCGACCGAGGGTCGCCACCAATGAGCGTCGTCCTCTTCGTTTCCTTCCTGGTGCTGATGCTGATAGGCGTGCCGGTGATGATCGCGCTCGGCGGCTCCTCGCTGCTCTACGTCCTGGGCGAGCAGACCATGCCGCCGCTCGTCGTCGTCCACCGCATGGTCGGCGGCGTCGACAGTTTTCCGCTGCTGGCGATCCCGTTCTTCATCATGGCCGGCAGCCTGATGAACTCGGGCGGCATCACCGAGCGGATCTACAACTTCGCGCTCGCGCTGGTCGGCTGGATGAAGGGCGGCCTCGGCCACGTCAATGTGGTCGGCTCGGTGATCTTCGCCGGCATGTCGGGCACGGCGGTCGCCGACGCCGGCGGCCTTGGCAATATCGAGATCAAGGCCATGCGCAGCCATGGCTACGACGTCGACTTCGCGGTCGGCATCACCGGCGCGTCCTCGACCATCGGTCCGATCATCCCGCCCTCGCTGCCCATGGTGATCTACGGCGTGATGGCCAACGCGTCGATCGGCCAGCTCTTCGCCGCGGGCTTCATCCC
>JAEULC010000389.1 GCA_016792605.1 Rhodospirillales bacterium | reverse complement strand
GCGCTATCGGGACCGAATCATCGTGATCGATACGCCGCCGATCCTGTCGACCAGCGAGACCAGCGTGCTGGCGCGCCATGTCGGGCAGGTACTGTTCGTGGTCGAGGCGCACGCGACAGGCGCGGCGCAGGTGCAGGAGGCGGTCAGCCTCGTCAGCGTCTGCCCGCACATCTCGATCGTGCTCAACAAGCGCGAAATAGCTACGGACGACGGCACTTTCGGCGTTTACAGCTATTACGGCTAAGCGCGCTGCTGAGGCTTCGGCCCCTGCGCTGTCGCCGCCCCTGTGGCGGGGCCATCCACGCGCCTATTGGGCCGCTCGGCAGCATCCCATTGCTGGATTTCTGCCACACTCAGGCAATGAAGTAACACGCGCTGTGAATGCAGCTCACGTTTCGGACTCTCCAGCCTTATATTCATGACATTGTCGAGCTCCTTAGATTTGTTCTAAGGGGCTCGGTAATTTGTCCTTTAGTAAATTGGGTGTTACAAGGGACTGTATGGGATTGGGTTTTTCGACCTTTCCCGGCGCTGATGGGGGATCTGGCGTGGCTGTCGTCTCGGGCGGCACGCAGATTGGCTGCAAGGTAGCCGGTTCCAGCCGGCGCGGCCCTTGGGCTGCGCTGCGCCTTGTCCGTGTCCCTTCCGCGTCCTTCCGCTCGATGCTGCTGGTTTCCGCCCTGACGATCGTCCTGGCTGGTACCTCGGCCGCCCAGGCCCAGGTTGCGACGGGGGTCGGCACCGCAGGGACTGGATCGCTGGGCCAGCCGGTTGCTCCTGCCTTGCCCAGCACGACGCTGGTGACGCCGCTGTCGCCGCTCAGCGTCGGCGAGGCGGCGGTCGTCCGGCCGCTGTGGACGTTCAACCCGCGCATCTCGGTCGAGCAGTCGTTCACCGACAACGCGAACGGCGGAGCGCCGGGCAATCGCGAGTCCGATCTCTACACGACGATCCGGCCCGGTGCGCTGGTCGACCTGTACAGCCATCATCACCGGTTCACTCTCGACTACACGTTTACCCGGCGCCAGTACGTCTTCAACGAGGACCTGCGCAACAACCAGCATGCGCTCAGCACCTTCAGCCAGTCGGAGCTTGTCGACGGCATCTTCTTCCTCGACACGCAGACCTCGCTGTCCGACGCGACGCTGAACTCGCAGGGCCAAGTCTCCGCCGACCCAACCATCCAGTTCGAAGGCAACAGTGCCACCATCCTGACCGCTAGCGCGTCGCCGTTCCTGCGCTACCAGCTCGACAAGTACGCGAACTTCGAGACGCGCTACCGCTACGGCCGGACGATCTCGCTGACCGAGGGCGCGCAGGACTCGGAGTCGCACCGCTTCACCCATTCGGTCGCGTCGGGACGGGAATTTGACCGGTTTTCCTGGGGCGGCACGTTCGACATCGGCCGCGAGGACTTCACCGGCACAGCGACATTCGGGCCCAGCGGCGACCGGACCAACAGGAACCTGCTCGGCGTCGGCAGCGTCGAAGTGCCGATCATCCGCGAGTTTTCGATCGCGATGTCGGCCGGCTACGAGAAGATCGAGGACCTGACGCTGCAGGACCAGCCCGACGGGCCGATCTGGAACATCGGGTTTCGCTACCGCCCAGGGCCGCGCACCACGCTGCAGATGGGCTACGGCGACCGCTACGACAAGAAGCGCGTTTCCGGCGGTCTCTCGTATCTCATCTCGCCGCGGTCCAGCCTCACCGTCAGCTATGGCCAGTCGATCCGCCAGACGACCCCCACGGCCAACAACAGCGTCGCGTTCCTGGCGCCGGACGGGTTCGGGAACCTGGTCGACGTCCGCACCGGCCAGGGCTTGTCGTTCAGCGACTCGGTCTTCGGGCTGACGTCGTCGTCCTTCTACACCGAGCGTCTGGATGCGAGCTTGAGCCTCGGGCACGACAAGGGTGCGTCGTCGACCTTGAACTTCTTCATGGAGAAGCGCTCCGGCAGCACGACGCAGAGCGACGAGGACGCGGTCGGCATTTCCTACGGCTACTCCAGGCCGCTCAACTCCTATTTGACGATGAACTTCAGCGGCTCGTTCTCGAAGAGCGAGACGACGGGCACGACGCCGGCGACGACCCCCGGCACGGCCATCAACGTGAACACGAACGCGCTCGCGACCGGCAACGAGACGCGGCTGTTCACGTCGTCGGTCGGCGGCGCCTTGAACTACAACATCAGCGATACGATGACGGCGACGCTGAGCTACACCTTCTTCCGGCGCGACTCGAGCGACCAGGGCGGCGACTCGAGCGAGAATCTGCTCACCGCCGGCATCCGAAAGAGCTTCTGATGCGGCGCTCCCGTCCTTTCCCGGACGCCGGCCGCTAGGCCGCCTCGCCGATGTACGCCCGTCACTTCGGATTCTCGTCCGATCCGTTCCAGCTTACTGCGGACCAGCGGCTGTTCTACCGCTCGAGCGGCCACGGCAAGGCGCTCGCCTATCTGAGCTACGGCATATCGCAGGGCGAGGGGTTCATCGTCGTCACCGGCGAGGTCGGCGCCGGCAAGACCACGATCATCCAGTATCTCCTCGATCACCTCGACAAGGACAAGTATGTCGCCGCCCAGATCGTGACGACGAGCCTGCGCGGCGACGACATGATCCAGGCGATCGCCTCGTCCTTCGGCCTCACCGTCGCGAACTGGCAGAAGGCCGCGGTGCTGCGCCAGCTCGAGCAGTTCCTGATCGATACGCGCCGGCGCGGCAAGCGCGCGATCCTGGTCGTCGACGAATGCCAGAACCTCAGCATCGAGGCGGTCGAGGAACTGCGAATGCTGTCGAACTTCCAGCTCGACAACCGGCCGCTGCTGCAGAGCTTCCTCGTCGGCCAGCCCCAGTTCCGCCAGATCCTCGCCAGCCCCGACCTCGAGCAGCTGAAGCAGCGCGTGACCGCGTCGTGCCACCTGGGACCGATGACCGAGGCGGAGACGAAGGAATATATCGAGCACCGGCTGAAGTCGGTCGGCTGGGCCGGAAGGCCGGCCTTCACCCTCGACGCCTTCGGCGCGATCTACCGGGAATGCGACGGCGTGCCGCGGCGAATCAACCGCCTGTGCAGCCGCATCCTGCTCGCGTGCTGCCTCGACCAGCTCGAATCGATCGACGGCCGGCTGGTGGCCCAGACCTCGGCCGACCTGACCCGCGAGCTGGGGCCGCCGGCGGAGGCGGGCATGCCGTCGGTGCGCGCCCGCGACTTCGCGCCGCCGCCGATGCCTGCGCCGGCGGAAACCGTGCACGCGGTCAACGGCGCCATCGAGGCGCGGGTGACGGCGGCCGAGGCCCGGCTGGAGCGGGTCGAGACGATGGCACAGCGCCTGGCGCAGGTCTCGCGCGCGCTTCTTGCCAATATGAAGGCCGAGTAGGCCCGGCGGCCGGCCGCGGCCGACGGTGGCGCGATCAAGACGGCGCCAGCGCGAGGCGCTCGGCTTCCCCCAGCCAGAGATCGGCGTAGTCCACCTGGCGCCAGGCGTCGAACCACGGTCCGCCGCGAGTGTAGTGGATCGCCTTGGGATGCCCTGATTCCGGCTTGGCGCTCCATCCCTCCAGCCAGTTCCAGCTTTCCGGCAGCGCGCCGATCGCCTCGTCGGGCAGCCACTGGAAGCGATGCAGGAAGGCCCCGGTTTCCCGGTTGGCCACGGGGGGCGTCAGCCGGCGCGTCGCGGGGTGGCTGCAATTGTACAGGATGAGGCTCGACCAGTTCTTGCGCGGGAATACCGTCTGCGGCCGCCCGTCCATCTTCACGGTTTCCGTTGGTCGGTGGTCGTGATGGACGCACATGGCGCCGTAGCGATCGTCGGCCATCGCGACCAGTTCGGCGATGTCGGCCAGCCACAGGAAGTCGCAGTCGCAGTAGAGCGCCCAGCCCTCGTAGCCTGCGAGATGCGGAACCAGGAATCGCGTGTAGGTGAACTCGGTGGATGCCAGCGGATCCACCGGCCGGTCGTAGAGGCCCTGCGCGCGCAGGTCGGCTTGCCGCAACGGCGCGACGGTCACCGGGATCGAAGACCGGCTGAGCAGCGAATGGCGGCAGACCTGGTAGGCGATGTCCTCGCGGCCATCCCAGCCGACAAAGACGCGAAAGGGTTGCTGGCTCAAGGATCGACCCTCTCTGGGGATGTCGGTCGCAATGTCATGGCGCGGCTTCGCCCAGCGTGGCGACGAGATCGCGCGACAGGTTGGACAGGGCGTCGTCCCAGGAGCCGTCGGCGCGCTGCCGGTAGACAGGGCAATCGGGGAACCAGGGCGAAGGGGAGCCGGACGCCATCCATCGGAACTCTGGCGGGCTGGGGATCAGGACGCGACTGCCCCTGCCTACCGTTGCCCGAAGGTGAACGTTGGTATTGCTGACCCCGACATACTCGTCGAGCAGCGACAGCAGCGCCAGCATGTCCTCGAGGCGATCGTGCAGCGGCGTGAAGTCGTGGACGGGCCGGCCGGCAGCCTTGGCCATCCGGTTGATCTCGCCCTTCTCCGGCAATCGTTGGAGGCCGATCAGCGTTCCGCGGACCTGGCGCAGGACGGCGCCGATCCGCTCCATCGGGGCGAGCTTGAACAGCTTCTCTTTCTCGTTGATCCCGCCGCGCCAGGTCACCCCGACATAGGGCGGCGGCCCCAGCGCCGCGAGCGCAGCCCTCTGCGCGGCGAGGCGGTCCGGCAGCACGGGGATGCTGATCGACAGCGGAATGTCGCCGACTGACGACATTCCGAGGAGGTAGGGAAGGTCGGCCACCGAGGCCACCAGGTCCCATTGGGCCAGGTGCGCCTTGTCGTCGGCCACGGTGTCCACCACGACGTCCAGAATTGGGTATCGCTGGAGTAGAGACAGGATCTTGGCGCCGGCGACATAGGTGATATGGGCGCCGCGACGCTTCAATTCTGGCGCGAAGCGCAGGAACATGATTTCGTCGCCCAGGCCTTGGTCCTTGCCGAGGAGGATTCGCAGCCCGGTCAAGTCCGCGCCCAGCGGCTGGCGATGCAAGGGCACCGAAGTCTTTCGGGTCGACGGCCGGTCCAGGTAGTCGCGCCACCCCTCGGAAAACCTGCCCAGGGCCAGAAGCAGCATTGCCCGCTGACTCCGCGCTTTGGGAAATGCGGGCAGTAGTTCCAGTGCCCGGCTATGGGAGGCAACGGCTTCCTCCAGGCGGCCAAGTGCATGGTAGGCCGTGCCGAGATTGTCATGGGCCTGCGCCAAGCCGGGGCTCAGGGAGATCGCCTTCTGCAGAGCCTGGATCGCGGCATCGAAATCCTTCAGCCCCATCAGCGCGGCGCCGAGATTGCTGTGGGCCTTGGCATCGGCGGGGGCCAGTGCCACCGCCCGCTTCAGCACATCGATCGCTTCGCGGGGCCGGTCGAGCTTGACCAAGGCGTCGCCCATGTTGATCAGGGCCGGCGCATAGTTCGGATCGATCTTGATCGCCAGTTTGAGGGCCGCGATCGCCTCTTGGACCTGGTCCTTGGCGAGCAAGGCCGCGGCGAGATTGCTGTGCGCTTCGCGCGCCCGGGGCGCGGCCGCGATGGCGCTGCGAAAATGCCCGATCGCGGCATCGGGATTGCCGCGCTGCAGGGCGATGGCCCCGAGGATCTGCAAGGCCTGCGCTTGCCGGGGCTGGAGCATCAAGGCGGCCCGGCACGAGGTTTCCGCCTCGGCCAGGCGGCCGGCGCTGAAATGGGCCAGGGCCAGGTGAAGGCCGGGGCCGGAATCTCGTCCACCTCGTGCCGGCATCTAGGGACCCTTTCGATCGTGTCGGCAGCCGGCATCGCTACGCCTGCGCAAGCGGTGTACCTCAATATCGTTGATCATCGTACGGCCATGCAGGGGTCCGTCGGCCTCTCCCTAGGGGCCAGGGAAGAATGCCCCAATCGGGTTAAACAACCGCGAGGCTGTTTCAACAGATCGTGACATGGCCGGTTTTCGCGGGCTCGGTGTCGGCAGGAGGCCGCGTGCGAAGCTGTGTCAAATCTGGGCTACACTCTGTCTCGGGTTTCTTTACAGGGGGTTAATTAACCAGTGTCGACTCAAAATTAACACATTGATATTAAACGGTTTTACCCGTGGCACAATCGTTGCTTCTAGGGTGGTCATCGGATACCGCGAGGACCGCGGAAAATCTAAAGTGGGAGACGAGGATGTTTAAGAACGCACTGTTGGCTTCGGCCCTGTTGGCCGGCTCGATGATGGCGACGGGCTCGGCGATGGCGGTGGTGATCACCGGCTCCAGCGGTGGCAGCTTCTCGAACATCACGAGCTGCGGCGTCCCGGATACCTGCGAGATCATCAATGGGTCGAACGGCACCAACACCGTTCTGCGCTGGGGCGACACCAACAGCTTCGGCAGCCTGACGACCCCGAGCACGCTGACCGCGGTCGACGTCTCGATCAACGCGAACGCGCCGCCGACCGCGACGGGCGTCGTTCTCGCCCAGCTCGACTGGTTCAACAGCTCGACTCTCGCTAGCCGCACCAACGACGAGTTCGGCGTCACCTACACGCTGACGATCGCCTTCACGTCGCCGAACGGGACGAACGACACCGAGTTGTTCTCGCTGACGATCAACAACACCGACAACCCCCAGGGCGACACGATTGCCGGGTTCACGCTGACCGACCTCAGCAACCTGTCGTTCAACCTGGGCTCGGTCACGCTGAGCAACCTGCGCTACGCGGTGTATGACAACGGTGACGGGAACTGCCTCAGCGGCCCGGACACGACCCTGAGCGGCAACACCTGGTTCAACTGCGAGCAGAACAACGCCTCGCTGAAGATCCTGGGCGACTTCTCGGCCGCGGCCGTTCCGGAG
>JAEULC010000473.1 GCA_016792605.1 Rhodospirillales bacterium | reverse complement strand
GTCTGTCCCTACAAGGGCGTCGCAAAGTACTTCAGCGCGACGATCGACGGCCAGGAGGTCAAGGACATCGCCTGGACCTACGACGACCCGATGCCCGAGGTGGCGCTGATCAAGGACCGCCTCGCCTTCTACCCCGAGCGCGTCGACGCCCTGACCATCGCGGCGAAGTAGCGGGCATCGTAGTAAGCACCCTCGCCGTCATGGCCGGGCTTGACCCGGCCATCCACGCTTCCGGCGCGCCAGACGTTCGGCGTGGATGCCCAAGTCAAGCCGGGGCATGACGAAAGTTATCGTTAAATCAAAGCATTACATCTCCCGCTTGACGGCACCTGGGTCTTCATCGTATGTGAATGAACGTTCACTCACGTAGGAGCGAGCATGCCGCGCGACAGCAGCGACACTAGGCAGCGGATCGAGCGCCACGCGCTGCGGCTCTTCGTCGAGCACGGTGCGGACGGCACCTCGGTGCGCGACATTGCCCAGGCGGCGAAGGTCGCCGAGGGCGCGCTCTACCGGCACTACGAGTCGAAAGACGCGCTGGTCGCCCACCTCTTCGCCGCCAACTACACGCGCTTCGCCGGCGAGCTCGACGCCGCCCAGCGCGCCGAGGGCACCGGCCGGGGCAAGGTCCGCGCCATGGTCGCGACCTTCTGCCGCTTCTTCGACGCCGACCCCGTGCTGTTCCGCTTCCTGCTGTTCGTGCAGCACGGCCAGCTCGCCCGGCTGCCGGACGACGCCGCGACCCCGGTGACGGTGCTGCAGGACGTGATGACCGGCGCGATCGAGCGTCGCGAGATCCCGCGCCGCGATCCGGCGCTCTCGGCGGCCTGGGTCATGGGCCTGGTGCTGCAGACCGCGACCTTCGCCGTCTATGGCCGCGTGAAGCCCCCCCTCGCCCCCTTGTCCGCCGAGATCGCCGAGGCCGCCTGGCGCGCGATCTCCACGCCGATGCCGGCGCGCTGATCCAGGAAGGAGAACCGCCATGCAGAAATCCCTGTTCGCCCTGCTCGCCGTCCGCCGCTTCCTGCCGCTGTTCGCGACCCAGTTCCTGGGCGCGTTCAACGACAACTTCGTCAAGAGCGCGCTGGTGATCCTGGCGACCTACCGCGTCGCCACCGATGCGACGCTCGGCGGTCCCTACGTGACCGTGCTGGCGGGCGGCCTCTTCATCCTGCCCTTCTTCCTGTTCTCGGCCACGGCCGGCAATTTCGCCGACCGCTTCGACAAGTCGCGGTTGATCGTCGCGATCAAGGCGTTCGAGCTGGGCTTCATGGCCCTGGCCGCCATCGGCTTCCTCCAGGGCAACGTGCCGCTGCTGCTGCTCGTGCTCTTCCTAATGGGGGTCCACTCGACCTTCTTCGGGCCGCTGAAATACGGGATCCTGCCGGATCACCTGCGCCACGACGAACTGCTGGCCGGCAACGCGCTGATCGACGCCGGCACCTTCCTGGCGATCCTGATCGGCACCATCGCCGGCGGCGGCGTCATCCTGCTCGACCGCGGCGCGGGCATCGCCAGCGCGGTCGCGGTCGGCGCGGCCGCCCTGGGCCTGGCCGCGAGCCTGTTCGTGCCGCGTGCGCCGGCCGCCGCGCCCGACCTCAGGCTCGGCCTCAACTTCGTCCGCGAGACGCGCGACATGCTGCGCTACGCCGGCGAGCGCCGCGACCTCTATCTCTGCATCCTCGGCATCTCGTGGTTCTGGCTGATCGGCGCGACCTTCCTCTCGCAGTTCCCGACCTATGTCAGCCGCGAGCTGATGGCCGACCAGCACGTGGTGACGCTGTTCCTGGCCGTGTTCTCGGTCGGCGTCGGCGGCGGCTCGATCCTGTCGAGCAAGCTCTTGAAGGGCGAGATCAGCGCGCGCCACGTGCCCTTCGCGTGCCTCGGCATCTCGCTCTTCGCGATCGACCTCTACTTCGCCTCGCGCCAGCACGCGGCTCCCACGGGCGCGTTGATCGGCGTCGCCGAGTACCTGGCGCAGGCCGCGTCCTGGCGCGTGCTGGTCGACCTGCTCGGCACGGCCTTGTGCGGCGGGCTCTTCATCGTGCCGCTCTACACCATGCTGCAGGAGCGCAGCGAGCCCAGCCACCGCGCCCGCGTCATCGCCGCCAACAATACGGTCAACGCCCTGTTCATGGTGATCGCGGCCGTGGCGACGGCGGCGCTGCTGGCGGTCGGCTTCTCGGTCACCGACATGTTCCTGATCGTCGGCGTGCTGAACCTGGCCGTCGTGGTCTACATCGCCGGGCTGCTGCCGGCCGAGATCGTCAAGACGCTGCTGGCGACGGTGCTGCGCTGGTTCTACCGCGTCGAGATCAAGGGGCTGGAGAACTACAAGGCGGTCGAGGGTCCGGCGGTGATCGTGGTCAACCACGTGTCGTTTCTGGACGGCATGCTGCTCGCCGCCTTCCTGCCCGGCCGGCCGATGTTCGCGATCGACACCTTCGTGGCGCAGCACTGGTGGGTCAAGCCGCTGCTGAAGCTGGTCGACGCCCTGCCGCTCGACCCGACCAACCCGCTGGCGATGCGCACCATCGTGCGCGCGGTGCAGGGCGGCGCGCGCTGCGTGATCTTCCCCGAGGGGCGCATCACCGTGACCGGCGCCCTGATGAAGATCTACGAAGGCCCCGGCCTGATCGCCGACCGCGCCCAGGCCAAGGTGATCCCGATCCGGATCGACGGTGCGCAGTACACGATCTTCTCGCGCCTCAAGGGCAAGGTGCCCCTTCGCTGGTTCCCCCGGATCGAGATGACCGTGCTGCCCGCGCGCGACCTGGAGGTGCCATCGGCGATCAAGGGCCGCGCGCGCCGCGGCGCCGTCGGCCGCAAGCTGCAGGACGAGATGACGCGGCTGGTGTTCGAGACCGCCGACCGCGACCGGACGCTGTTCGAGTCGCTGCTGGAGACGCGGCAGATCCACGGGGCCAGGAAGCTCGCGCTCGACGACATCCAGCGCAAGCCGATCACGATCGGGCGCCTGGTCACCGGCAGCTTCGTGCTGGGCGCGAAGATCACGGCCGGCACGATCCGCGGCGAACGCGTCGGCCTGATGCTGCCGAACACCAAGGCCGCAGCCGTGGCCTTCTTCGGGCTGCAGGCCTATGGCCGCGTGCCGGCGCTGCTCAACTACACGACCGGCGCCAGGGCGATGGCCGCGGCCTGCACCGCGGCCGAGATCGGGCTCATCGTCACCTCGCGGAAGTTCATGGAAATGGCGCGGCTCCAGGAGATCGTGGCCGAACTTGCGACCCGCGCGCGCATCCTCTATCTCGAGGACCTGAAGGTCGGGCTGTTCGCAAAGCTCGCCAGCGCGCTGCGCAGCAAATTTGCCGCCAGCCAGCACCGCAAGCTCTCCGGCGCCAAGGCGGGCGACCCGGCCGTGGTGCTGTTCACATCAGGGTCCGAGGGCACGCCCAAGGGCGTCGTGCTGAGCCACGCCAACATCCTGGCGAACCGCTACCAGCTCGCGGCGGTGATCGACTTCAACCCGTCGGACATCGTGTTCAACGCGCTCCCGATCTTCCACAGCTTCGGGCTCACGGGCGGGTTCCTGCTGCCGATCCTGTCGGGCATCAAGACCTTCCTCTACCCCTCGCCGCTGCACTACCGCATCGTGCCGGAGATGGTCTACGAGACCAACGCGACGATCATCTTCGGCACCAACACCTTCCTCAGCGGCTACGCGCGCACGGCGCATGCCTACGATTTCTACAGCGTGCGCTACGTCTTCGCCGGGGCGGAAAAGGTGAAGGACGAGACGCGGCGCGTGTGGATGGAGAAGTTCGGCCTGCGCATCCTCGAGGGCTACGGCGCCACCGAGACCGCGCCGGCGCTGGCGATCAACACGGCGATGCTCTACCGCGCCGGCACGGTCGGCCGCCTGCTGCCGGGCATCGAGCATCGCCTGGAGCCGGTGCCCGGCGTCGACCGCGGCGGCCGCCTCTTCGTCCACGGCCCCAACGTGATGCTCGGCTACCTGCGCGCCGAGAAGCCGGGCGTCATCGAGCCGCCCGATGGCGGCTGGTACGACACGGGCGACATCGTGGACATCGACGAGTTCGGCTTCGTCACCATCCTGGGCCGCGCCAAGCGCTTCGCCAAGGTCGCGGGCGAGATGGTGCCGCTCGGCGCCGTGGAAGATTTCGTCGCGCGGCTCTGGCCGGGCAAGGGCCACGCCGTCGTCACCGTGCCCGACGCGCGCAAGGGCGAGGCGCTGGTGCTTGTGACCGAGCAGGAAGGGGCCGCCCGCAGCGACATGATTGCCGCCGCGCAGAAGGAGGGGCTGCCGGAACTCTTCGTACCCCGCATCATCCTGCCGGTGAAGAAGCTGCCGCTCTTGGGTTCCGGCAAGACCGACTACCCCGCCGCGAAGGCGCTGGCGGAGGAGCACTCGGGGACGGCGACTACGGCGTGAGCGACGCCTTGTAACTCCGCCAGTCGCCGAACCGGGTGATGTCGGGGCAGCCCTGGACGCCCAGGCCTTCGCAGATGAAGCCGAGCACCGTGCCGCCGTCGTCCAGGTGCACGGTGCCGACGCCCAGGGGCGCGCGGATGCCCTTCACGAAAATGCCGAGCTTGTCCGCCGGCACGGCCCAGATTTCCCCGCCGATGGCCTCGCCCTTCTCCGCCACGCGGATCAGGCCGGGACGCGGCGGGTTGGCCAGCGCGTACATCCGGTATTCGGGCGCGGTCCTGCACGGGCCGACCAGTACGGCGCCCAGGTTGGCCAGCTCGTGGTTCAGCGGCTGGCCCTGCAGGTGCGCGCCGAACACGGCGAGGCGGATTGCGCTGTCCGTCGCGGGCCTCGGCGCGGCGACCGGCAACGTGTGCCCGGTGGCGCCCATCGCCAGGCCGGTCGCCGCGTGGAAGCGTCCCGCCAGGGACAGCAGGCGGCGGTCGTGCCAGGCCGGCGCGACCAGGGTCATCCCGATCGGCAGGCCCTGCGGCGACAGCGCCGCCGGCACCGCGACGGCCGAGAGGTCGAGCAGGTTGACGAAATTCGTGTAGGTGCCCAGGACGGAGTTGTACTTGATCGGCTCGGCGTCGAGTTGCTCGACCGTGTAGCTGGTCGGCGCCGTCGGCACGGCGAGCGCGTCGATCTGCTGCCAGACCGGTGCGGTGTTCTTGGCATACTCCCGCAGCTTGTAGATTCCCTGGAACGCGTCGACGGCGCTGAGCCTGTCGGCGCCCAGGATGATCTGGCGCGTCACGGGCAGCAGCGCCTCGGGCTGTTTGGTGGCGAAATCCTTGATCGCGGCCAGGCGCTCGGCGACCCAGGCGCCGCCATAGAGGAGCTGCGCGGTTTCCAGGAATGGCGCCAGGTCGATCTCGACCAGCGTCGCACCGAGCGCCTTCAGCCGCTCAAGCGCCGCCTCGTACACCGCCTTGGCCGAGGCATCGTTCTGGAAGTCGCGCTGTTCGGGCCTGGGCACGCCGACGCGCCAGGTCGCTGGCACGGGCGGGCGCGGCCCTGAGCTGCGCGAATAGGCATCGGCGTCGTCCGGCGCCTCGGCGACGTCGAGCACCGCCTCCGCGTCGGCGCAGGTCAGGGCGAAGATCGAGACGCAGTCCAAGGAACGGCAGGCCGGCACGACACCCGTGGTCGACAGCGCGCCGCAGGTCGGCTTCAGCCCGACGATGTTGTTGATCCCCGCCGGCACCCTGCCCGACCCCGCCGTGTCGGTGCCAAGCGCGAAGCTCACGAGCCCGGCGGCGACCGCGACGGCCGAGCCGGAGCTCGACCCGCCCGGCACGTAGCGCGGATCGAAGGGGTTGCGCGGCACGCCGTAGGGCGAGCGCACGCCGACCAGCCCGGTGGCGAACTGGTCGAGATTCGTCTTGCCGACGACCAGCGCTCCGGCGGCAACCAGGCGCTCGACCACCGTCGCCGACGTCACGGGGCGGTAGGCGAAGGCAGGACATGCCGCCGTCGTCCCGAGCCCGGCGACGTCGATATTGTCCTTCACCGCGAAGGGGACGCCGAACAGCGGAAGCTTCGCCCGCTCCTCCGGCGGCATCGTCGCCAGCGCTTCGGCTTGGGCTTTCAGAACAGCCGGATCGCGGCCGATCCAGACCCTGTCGTCGCCCTGGGCCGCGATGCGCCGCTCGACCTCGGCGACAAGCACCACCGGGGAGAGTCCTTGGGCGTAGAGCTTGGCGAGCGAGGAAAGGTCGAGGCTGAGGCGGGCGAGATCGGTCATCGGGCAACGCTCATGGGTGCTTCCTGATTGCAAGCGGCAGACCAGCACGGATACGATTCCGAAGCATGTCTCTGCGCAAGGGGGCGGCACGACGGGCCGGTGTGGTGCAAAATTCGGCACTGGCGCGCCCGGCGCCTGCCGCAGGTACTGGCATAGGGGTTGCTGCCTATCCGCCATGAGCAAGCCGACAACACCGCTCGACCCCGAGGCCTGGATCGACGCGACGGCGCCCGCCCTGGGGCTGGCGGTCGACCCGGCCTGGCGCCCAGGCGTCACCGCCAACCTGACCCGCATGGCCGAGCTGGCCAACCTCGTGCTGGCCTTCCCCCTGGCCGACGACGAGGACGCGGCCCCGGTCTATCGCCCGTGAGCACGCCATCACCGACCGCCGCCTTCGCCACCGCCGAGACGATCGCCGACGCCGTGCGGCGGCGGCAGGTGACGGCGGTCGAGATCGCCCGGGCCACGCTCCAGCGCATCGCCGAGGGGAACAAGCGGCTCAACGCCTTCACCCAGGTGACCGAGCAGCGCGCGCTGGCCGAGGCCGCGGCGATCGACGCCAAGGTCGCGGCGGGGCGCGATCCCGGCCCCCTGGCGGGCGTACCCTTCGCCGCCAAGAATCTGTTCGATATCAGCGGGCTCGCGACCGTTGCTGGATCGAAGATCAACCGGGATCTGAAGCCCGCGACGGCCGATGCCTCGGCTGTTCAGCGCCTGAACGCACACGGCGCCGTGCTCATGGGCGCACTGAACATGGGCGAGTATGCCTATGATTTCACGGGCGAGAATGTGCATGACGGCCCGTCGCGCAACCCGCACGACCTTGGTCGGATGAGCGGCGGCTCCTCGGGCGGCTCGGGCAGCGCGGTGGGCGGCGGGCTGGTGCCGATCGCGCTCGCCACGGACACCAACGGGTCGATCCGCGTGCCCGCCTCGCTCTGCGGCATCTTCGGCATCAAGCCGACCTACGGGCGCCTGGGACGTCACGGCTCCTTCCCCTTCGTCGCCAGCCTGGACCATATCGGGCCCTTGGCGCGCTCGGTCGCCGACCTCGCCATGGCCTATGACGCCCTGCAGGGCCACGACCCCGGCGACCCGGCCTCGACCGACCGGCCGCGCGAGCCCAGCCTCCCCGGCCTCAAGTCCGGCATCGCCGGCCTGCGGATTGCCGTCGCCGGAGACTACTTCCAAAGGGGCGCCACGCCGGACGCCCTGGCCGCCGTCGAGCTGGTCGCCAAGGCGCTGCGGGCCAAGGCCACCGTCACCCTGCCCGAGGCCGCCCGCGCCCGCGCCGCCGCCTTCCTGATCACCGCCAGCGAGGGCGCCAACCTGCACCTGGAGCGCCTCAGGACCCGCGCGGCGGATTTCGACCCGGCGACGCGCGACCGCTTGCTCGCCGGCGCGCTGGCGCCCGCGCAGTGGTACCTGCAGGCCCAGCGCTTCCGGCGCTGGTACCGCGAGCAGGTCCTGGCCCTGTTCCGCGAGGTCGACATCATCCTGGCCCCGGCCACGCCCTGCTCCGCCCCGGCGCTCGGCCAGCAGACCATGGTGCTGGACGGGGTCGAGATGCCGGTACGGCCCAACCTGGGCATCTTCACCCAGCCGATCTCCTTCATCGGCCTGCCGGTCGTCGCCGTCCCGGCCGCGATCCCGTCGCGCATGCCGATCGGCGTCCAGATCATCGCTGCGCCCTGGCAGGAGGCGGTCGCGCTGCGCGTCGCCCACGTGCTAGAGCAGGCCGGCGTGGCGCGCTGCCCCATCCCCTGACCCGAGGCCTTCCATGGACCAGAGCCAGATCAACCTGCCCGACGTGCTGGCCGAGGCCAAGGCAGCCTTCGCGAAATACGAGCAGGCCCTGGTGACCAACGACGTGGCGACGCTCGACGCGCTGTTCTGGGTCAGCCCGCACACGATCCGCTACGGCATCACCGAGTGCCTGCACGGCTATGACGAGATCGCGGCGTTCCGGGCCGCGCGCTCGCCCAAGAACCTGGCGCGCGACCTGGCGAACACGGTCATCACCACCTTCGGCCGCGACCTGGCGACGGCCAGCACCGAGTTCCGCCGCGCGACCACGCCGAAGCTCGGCCGTCAGCAGCAGACCTGGGTGAAGTTCCCCGAGGGCTGGCGGGTCGTCGCCGCCCATGTCAGCTTCATGGAGGGGTGACCCTCAGCGCAGCCGGTCCATGCCAGGGTGGCAGCCCTGCAGCCGCGCGGCGACATAGCGCTGGATCATCCAGACAGGCTCTTCCAGGTGGCTCAAGCGCCCCTGCACCGCCCGTGACGACCGCAGCCCGGCCTGGACGGCGGTGTTGACCTTCATGTCCTGGGCGTGGAACTCGGCCAGCATCCGGGTTTCGCGCTCCACCGTCTCGGCGAAGTCCGGCGCCTGCGTCGCGCGCTTCGACACCAGGGTCGCCGTCATCAGCCGGCAGCGCTCGGCCGAGATCGGCTGCAGCCGGTACCACAGTACCCGGTCGCGCATGGTGAGGAACATGAAGCACGGGTGGCCCAGGTAGAGCCCCCACTCGACATGGTCCCGCAAGGTCAGGCCCTCGATCGGCCGGAACCCGGGGATCGGCCGCCCCTCAGCGATCGCCTCCATCAGCTCGTCGGCGACCGCCTGCTTGAACGGCAGGTGGCAGCGGATGAAGTGCGGGTTCTCGGCCTCGGTCCAGGTCATCTTGGCCGGCATGGTCGTCTGCAGCGTGTCGTGGTGGATTCCCATGTGGTGGTAGGATTCCATCCAGTTCTCGACCATGACCTTCCAGTTGAACTCGCACTCCCAGTCGAGCTCGATCGCCACTTCCATCTCGGCGCAGTTCCAGGGGGCGACGACCTTGGCGAAATCGGCATACTGCTCTGCGAGCGGGCTGGCGGTCCCGTCGAGGTTGACGAAGACGAAGCCCTCCCAGACCGCGGAGCGCAGCTCGACCAGCGCCCAGTCCTTCTTGTCGAAGGCCTCGGCGCGCTGCATCTCGGCGCAGGTCTTGAGCTTGCCGTCCAGGCCAAAGGACCAGACGTGGTAGGGGCAGACCAGGCGCTTGGCGACGCCGCGCGGCGCGACGCCGAAGCCCGGGTGCATGATGTCGGCGCCGCGATGCGGGCAGACCCGCGACAGCACGCGCACCGGCCCGTCCGGGGCGCGGGTCACCAGCAGGGGCTCGTCCAGCAGGTCGAGCGCCAGGTAGCTGCCGGCCTGCTTGAGCTGCGAGACATGGGCGAGGCAGATCCAGCCCGAGGCCAGCACCTTGCCGGCCTCGTGGCGAAAATAGTCCTCGTTGACATAGGCGGCGCGGGGCAGGGTCACGGCCTGGCGCAGGGGAAGGCGGGCGGTCGCGATGACCTGGCGCTCGATCGCGCCGATCTGCTCACGATCCAGGCGCTCGGCGCCGAAGGCGGTCGCCCGCGGGCCGGGCTCGCAATAATTGCGGGCAGGCAGATCCATCCGCTACACTCCAACCCCCTTGGTTGCAGCGTAGTCGGTCTAGCCCGTCGCCGCAGGCAATCATACTGATCGAACCGTATAGGTGGGCATATATCGCAACGCCAAGCTAAGGATAGAGCCGCAGCGAAGTGAGCGGATCTTCTGCCCGCTTCTTGCACGCCCCGGCCCGAAACCGCCCGCGCATCGCTCAACTCTATCCGAGGCCCCTGCCAAGCCGTTCGTGGAATACCAGAAGCCGCCTCGAGGACATCTGCGACATGCTGCTCAGTACCGTCGACCTGCGCCTGCTCCGCGTCTTCGTCACCATCGTCGAGGCCGGCGGGTTCTCCGCCGCCCAGTCCAAGCTGAACGTCAGCCAGCCGACCCTGTCGAGCCAGATCAAGGCGCTGGAGGAGCGGCTGCGCTGCAAGCTGTGCTTCCGCGGCCGGTCGGGCTTCAAGCTGACGCCCGAGGGCGAGACGGTGCTGAAGGCGACCTACCGCCTGCTCGCCTCGATGGACGGGTTCGACGCCGAGATCGGCAACCTGCACGTCAAGCTGTCGGGCGCCTTGCGCATCGGGCTGATGGACAACATGGCGCCGGCGCTGAACGACATCGTCAGCCAGGCGATCGCGCTGTTCGACCAGCGGAAGCACGTGGTGCAGATCCGCCTCGTCACCACCTCGCCGACCGATATCGAGCAGCGACTGCTGTCGGAGACGCTGGACATCGGCATTGCCTGCTACCCGCGCTTCCTGAAGGCGCTCACCTACGACCCGATCGCGCAGGAGGAAAACTACCTCTATGTCGGCCGCAAGCACCGGCTGTGGAACGTGAGCGACCAGGAATTCGGCCTGCAGGTGAGCCCGACCGAGAAGGTCGCCGTGCGCGACTTCTGGCCCAGCTTCGAGATGGAGCGCCTGCGCATGGACGCGCCGGCCGCCCTGGTGAACAACCTCGAGGGCCAGCTCCAGCTCCTGCTCTC
>JAEULC010000466.1 GCA_016792605.1 Rhodospirillales bacterium | reverse complement strand
GGGACCGCGCGTGGACGGCAAGGCCGTGCTGCGGGTGAAGTCGGGCGGACCGGGCGGCCGGTCGCGGCTGGCCGATCTCTACATGCACGATCCCCTGCGGGTGCTGTTCCCGCGGCCGGCCGAGGACGAGCCGATGACGGCGGTGCTGGCGACGACCTCGGGCGGCCTGGTCGGCGGCGACCGGCTGGCGGTCGAGGTCGCGGCCGAGGCCGGCACCAGGCTCCAGGTCGTCGGGCAGGCGGCGGAGAAGATCTACCGCTCGCTGGGCCCGGACACCGAGGTGTCGCTGTCGATCTCCGTCAGCGCGGGATCGCTGGTCGAGCTCTTGCCACAGGGCACGATCCTGTTCAACGGCGCGCGGCTCAAGCGCCAGGTCGCGATCGACGCGGCCGAAGACGCCACGGTGCTGACCGGCGAGATCGTCACCCTGGGCCGCATCGCCTCGGGCGAGCGCGTGACGCATGGCCTGCTGCACGACCGCTGGGCGGTGCGGCGCGACGGCCGGCTGGTGTGGGCCGACGCGCTGCTGCTGGACGGCGATATCGGCCAGACCCTCGCCTTGCCCGTATCCTTCGACAACGCGGTGTCGCTGGGCACCGTGGTGCATGTCGGGCCCGGCGCCGCCCAGGGCCTGGAACTGGCCCGGGCCTTGCTGGAGAGCGTGCCGGAGACGGTGCGGGCGGGGACGAGCCTGGTGAACGGCCTGCTGATCGCGCGGTTCTTGTCGGCCGACGCGGCGGCGCTGCGCGCGGGCTTCGGCAGGTTCTGGAAGCGATACCGGGCCGGGGCTTGCGCTTTGCCGGAGCGGATGCCAACGATCTGGAACGTGTGAGGGGGAGCGTTCATGAATCTGTCGCCGCGCGAGAAGGACAAGCTGCTGGTCGCGGTCGCCGCCATGGTGGCGCGCAAGCGCCTGGAGCGCGGGGTGAAGCTCAACCATCCCGAGGCGGTCGCGCTGATCACCGACTTCGTGCTGGAAGGCGCGCGCGACGGGCGCAGCGTCGCCGAACTGATGCGCGACGGCGCCACCGTGATCACCCGCGCGCAGGTGATGGAGGGGGTGCCGGAAATGATCCACGACGTGCAGGTCGAAGCGACCTTCCCCGACGGCACCAAGCTGGTGACCGTCCACGAGCCGATCCGGTGAGCGGCATGATCCCGGGCGAAGTCCTGCCGAAAGCCGGCGACCTCGAGCTCAACAAGGGCCGCGTCTCGGTCACGGTCAGCGTCGCGAACACAGGCGACCGGCCGATCCAGGTTGGCTCGCACTACCACTTCGCCGAGACCAACACGGCGCTGAAGTTCGACCGCGACAAGGCGCGCGGCTGCCGGCTGGACATCGCGGCGGGCACGGCGATCCGCTTCGAGCCCGGCCAGACGCGCGACGTGCAGCTCGTCGCCTATGTCGGCCAGCGCAAGGTCTATGGCTTCAACAACAAGGTCATGGGCGCGCTCGACAAGAAGGCTCCCGCCAAGAAGAAGCCGACCGCGACGAAGAAGAAAGGGAAGCGCTAGATCATGGCCACCAGGATCTCCCGCGCCGCCTATGCCGACATGTTCGGTCCCACGACCGGCGACCGGATGCGGCTCGCCGACACCGAACTCTTCATCGAGATCGAGTCCGACCGCACGACCTATGGCGAGGAAGTGAAGTTCGGCGGCGGCAAGGTGATCCGCGACGGCATGGGCCAGTCCCAGGCCACGCGCGCCCAGGGCGCGGTCGACACGGTCATCACCAACGCGGTGATCATCGACCACTGGGGCATCGTGAAGGCCGACATCGCGATCCGCGACGGCAGGATCTTCCGCATCGGCAAGGCTGGCAATCCCGACGTGCAGCCCGGCGTCGACATCGTCGTCGGCCCGGGGACCGAGGTGATCGCGGGCGAGGGGCGCATCGTCACCGCGGGCGGCATCGACGCGCATATCCACATGATCTGCCCGCAGCAGGTCGAGGACGCGCTCTACAGCGGTATCACGACGTTCTTCGGCGGCGGCACGGGGCCGGCGACCGGCACGGCGGCGACCACCTGCACGCCCGGCCCGTGGCATATCGAGCGCATGCTGCAGGCGATCGAGGGCTTGCCGATCAATATCGGTCTCTTCGGCAAGGGCAACGCGGCGCTGCCCGGCGCGCTGGTCGAGCAGATCGAGGCGGGCGTGTGCGGCTTGAAGCTGCATGAGGACTGGGGCACGACCCCGGCGACGATCGACTGCGCGCTGTCGGTCGCGGACGACCACGACATCCAGATCGCAATCCATACCGACACGCTGAACGAGTCGGGCTTCGTCGAGGACACGGTGCGCGCCTTCAAGGGCCGTACGATCCACGCCTTCCACACCGAGGGCGCCGGCGGCGGGCACGCGCCCGACATCATCAAGGTGTGCGGCGAGAAGAACGTGCTGCCGTCCTCGACCAACCCGACGCGGCCCTACACGGTCAACACCATCGACGAGCATCTCGACATGCTGATGGTGTGCCACCACCTCGACTCCAAGATCCCGGAGGACGTGGCCTTCGCCGAGAGCCGCATCCGGCGCGAGACCATCGCCGCCGAGGACATCCTGCACGATATCGGCGCCTTCTCGATGATCTCGTCGGACAGCCAGGCGATGGGCCGGGTCGGCGAGGTCGCGATCCGCACCTGGCAGACCGCCGACAAGATGAAACGCCAGCGCGGCCGGCTGAAGGAGGAGAAGGGCGACAACGACAACCTGCGGGTGAAGCGCTATATCGCCAAGTACACGATCAACCCGGCCATCGCGCAGGGCGTGGCCGACTATGTCGGCTCGATCGAGGTCGGAAAGCTCGCGGACCTGGTGGTCTGGACGCCGGCCTTCTTCGGCGTAAAGCCCGATCTGGTGATCAAGGGCGGCACCATCGCCGCGGCGCTGATGGGCGATCCCAACGCCTCGATCCCGACGCCGCAGCCCGTCCACTACCGGCCGATGTTCGGCGCCTTCGGTCGCGCCATGGCGGCGGGGGCTGCCACCTTCATGTCGAAGGCATCGCTGAAGCGCAAGGGCGCGCTGGCCGGCAGGCTCGGCCTGTCGCGCATGCTGCTGCCCGTCAAGCACACGCGCGACATCGGCAAGAAGGACATGATCCACAATTCGCTGATGCCCCGGATGGAGGTCGACGCCGAGACCTACGAGGTCCGCGCGAACGGCGAACTTTTGACCTGCGAACCCGCCAAGGTGCTGCCCATGGCCCAGCGCTACTTCCTCTACTGACATGCAGCGCGCGCTTGAACGCATCGCGGCCGGGCACTGGCCGCGGGAAAGGTCGATCGGCACGATCACGCTGGTGTTCGACGACCGCTTCCGCCGTCGCATCAGGCTCAGGACCGACCAGGGCGCCGACCTGCTGCTCGACCTGGAGCATGCCGAGCGCCTGGACGAGGGCGACGGGCTGAAGCTCGAGGATGGCAGCTTCGTCGAGGTCAAGGCCGCCGCCGAAGAGCTGATGGAGATCGCCTGCGACAGCCCCAAGGCGCTGGTGCGCGTCGCCTGGCATCTCGGCAACCGGCATCTGGCGACCGAGATCCAGGGCAACGTCCTGCGCATCCGCCCCGACCACGT
>JAEULC010000465.1 GCA_016792605.1 Rhodospirillales bacterium | reverse complement strand
CAAAAAGCGGAAGCGCTGATGCCCAGGGTCAAGCTCTCCGGCCCCATGAAGACGGCGGCCGGCGGGCTGGGCGCCTGCGACATTGAGGCCAGGACGATCCACGAGTTGCTCGAAAGGCTGGGCGACGCCTATCCCAAGCTGAAGCCGCATTTCGAGCGCGGCGTTGCCGTGGCGGTGGACGGCGAGATCTACCGCGACGACTGGTTCCGGCCCCTGGCGCCGGACAGCGAGGTGGTGCTGCTGCCGCGCATGGCCGGCGGGTAGCCGCCCACCCCTGGATTCCCCGCTACTTCCGTGGTAAGCAGGCGCCTCATGGCGGGTCGGGTCCACCCATGACCGACGCCATCGACTAACCCCCTATCGTCGTTGCGTTTTTTGCGCCCGCCGCCGGCGATCCGACGATGTTGCCAGGTTGAGAGCCGACGCCCGTGACGACCGACGCCGAAACCAGACCCGCGCCCGTCTCGGACGCTCCCGCCCCGCGCCCCCTGGGCGCGCCGCGGCGGACCTTCGCCATCATCTCGCACCCCGACGCCGGCAAGACCACGCTGACCGAGAAGCTGCTGCTGTTCGGCCACGCCATCCGGCTCGCCGGGCAGGTGAAGGCGCGCGGCGAGCGGCGGCGCACGCAGTCCGACTGGATGGAGATCGAGCGCCAGCGCGGCATCTCGGTATCGAGCTCGGTCATGACCTTCGAGCACCAGGGCATCACCTTCAACCTGCTCGACACGCCGGGCCACCAGGACTTCAGCGAGGACACCTACCGCACGCTGACGGCGGTCGACTCGGCGATCATGGTGATCGACGCGGCCAAAGGCATCGAGACCCAGACGCGCAAGCTGTTCGAAGTCTGCCGGCTGCGCAACATCCCGATCCTGACCTTCGTCAACAAGATCGACCGCGAGGGCCGCGACCCCTTCGAGCTGATGGACGAGATCGCCGACACGCTGGCGCTCGACGTGGCGCCGGTCACCTGGCCGATCGGCCTCGGCGGCATGTTCCGCGGATGCTACGACCTGGTGCGCAACCGCCTGCTGCTGCCCAAGGGCGAGCCGGGCTCGGAGTATGGCCGGGCCGTCCAGTGCCAGTCGCTTGACGACAAGGTGATCGACGCGCATCTCGACGCCGAGATGGCCTCGACCCTGCGCGACGCCGCGGCGCTGGCGGTCGAGGCCTCGTCGCCGCTCGACCCCGTGTCGTACCGCGAGGGCCATCTGACGCCGGTGATCTTTGGCAGCGCGCTGAAGGATTTCTGCGTTGACGAGCTGTTGATGGCGCTCGGCGACTGGGCGCCACCGCCGCAGCCCCGCCCCGCCCTGCCGCGGCCGATCGCGCCGGACGAAAAGCCGGTCACCGGCTTCGTTTTCAAGGTCCAGGCCAACATGGACCCGAACCACCGCGACCGCGTCGCCTTCATGCGCCTGTGCTCGGGCCAGTTCCGCCGCGGCATGAAGCTGAAGCAGACGCGCACCGACAAGACGATCGCGATCCAGAACCCGATCCTGTTCTTCTCGCGCGAGCGCGATATCGTCGACGAGGCGCTGCCTGGCGACATCATCGGCATCCCGAACCATGGCACGCTGCGCGTCGGCGACACGCTGACCGAGGGCGAAGAGGTACAGTTCACCGGCATCCCCAGCTTCGCGCCGGAAATCCTGCGCCGCGTGCGCCTGGAGGACCCGATCCGCGCCAAGCAGATGCGCCGCGCGTTGGAGGACCTGGCCGAGGAAGGCGTGACGCAGCTCTTCCGCCCCGTCCTCGGCTCCGACTGGATCGTCGGCGTCGTCGGCCCGCTGCAGCTCGACGTGCTCGCGACCCGCATCGCCGGCGAGTACAAGGTGTCCGTACGCTTCGAGCAGGCGCCCTACGAGACGGCGCGCTGGGCGACGTGCGACGATCCGGCGGAGCTCAAGCGCTTCCTGGAGGCGCAGCGCCAGAACATGGCGACCGACCGCGACGGCGCGCATGTCTACCTGGCGCGCAACGCCTGGGAACTCGGCCACACCCAGCGCGAATGGCCGAAGATCAAGCTGGCCACCACGCGCGAGCAGGCCTGAACCACTAGCCCGCGGCCAGGATCCATGTCCCGACCGCGGCGAAGACCGCCGCGGCGGCCCAGCGGATCAGGTGCAGCGGCACGGCCCTCGCCGTCGCCTCGCCGAGAAACACCGCCGGCGCGTTGGCGATCATCATGCCGAGCGTCGTGCCCATCGCCACCAGCGCGATCGCCTGGAACTGCGCGGCCAGCGCCACGGTCGCGACCTGGGTCTTGTCGCCCATCTCGACCAGGAAGAAGGCGATGGCCGTGGCCAGGAACACGCTGCCGTGGCTGCGCTCGCGCGGCGCCTCGTCCTCGCCGAGCTTGTCCGGGATCAGCGCCCAGGCAGCAAACGCCAGGAACAGCCCGCCCAGCACCCAGCGCATCCAGGGGCCATCGAGCCAGTGGCCGGCGAGCGCCCCCAACGCGCTGGCGCAGGCGTGGTTCAGAAGGGTCGCGATGAAAATCCCGAGGATGATCGGCCAGGGCTTGCGGAACCGGGCGGCGAGCAGCATCGCCAGGAGCTGCGTCTTGTCGCCGATCTCCGCGATCGCGACCAGGCCGGTGGAGACGAGGAAGGCTTCCAAGATAAATCCGGGGCGGGACCGGGCCGTTGACGCAACCTTGACCTCTCGCGTGGCCCGATCCCGCCGGATGAGCCCACGAAAAGCCAAAGGTCTCGCCAGGTCCGTCGAAGGACTGTCCGCGCCATGGGCCTGCCCGTAAGGAGGGTTCCCAAGTCTGTTGACGCGGCCCCCGCTGATCGTCGCGGGCGGCTACTCCCCAATGACGGCCGGAGTGATAGGAGCCGTGCGGCCGAAAGACAAGCGATATCGGTGGTCTCTGCGAGCGACTCGCAACAACTCAGACCCGCCCACCGTCGCACAGCAGCGTCTGGCCTGTCACGAAATCCGCCCCGGCGCAGAAGAACAGGATCACCTCGGCAATGTCCCTGGGCGTGGCCATGCGGCCGAGCGCCGTGCGCGCCACGCTGCCGTCCTTGCGCCCTTGGGGCCAAACCTGGGTCCAGGGCGTGTCGACGAGGCCCGGCGCCACGGCGTTGACCCGCACCTCGGGCGCCAAGGCGATCGACAGGTTGCGCGTCAGGTTGATCACCCCGGCCTTGCTGGCGGCGTAGGGCACGCTCGATCCTGCGCCGATGCTGAACCCGGCGACCGAGGCAAGGTTCACGACAGCCCCGCGCGTTTTCTTCAGGTGCGGCGCCGCGGCGCGGATGCAGCGGAACATGCCCCAGAGATTGGTCTGGAAGATCTTCTCCCAGAATTCCTCGTCGATCCGGTCAAGGTCGGTGAATGGCACGGGCTCACGCGAGACGGGCGTGCCGGCATTGTTCACGAGGTAGTCGAGCTGCCCCAGCTCGGCGACCGCCGCACCGACGATCGCCGTGGCGCCCTTAGGATCGGCGACATTGCCGGGCGCGGTCACAATGTCGCGGCCGAGCGCGCGCAGCCGCGCGATCTCGCGCGGGCCGGCGGGGTCGTCCGGCAGGTGATTCAGCGCCACGCGCGCGCCGCATTCGGCCAGCCGCTCCACCGTCGCAAGCCCGATGCCCGAAGCCCCGCCCGTCACCAGCGCGGTGCGGCCCTTCAGATCGGCCGAAAGCAAACTCATTCTCGGATTCCTTCCTGGCTCACTGCGTGCCGCGCAGCTTCAGTTCCTGCCGCGCCTCGGCGGGGCTGGCGATCTCCGCGCCCAGCAGCCGCACGATTTTCACCGCCTTTTCGACCAGGGCCGCGTTGTTCTTCGCCAGCTCGCCCTTGCCGATATAGAGGTTGTCCTCCAGCCCCACGCGCACATGGCCGCCCAGCAGCACGGCCTGCGCCACCATCGGGAACTGCATGCGCGAAATGCCGAAGGACGCCCAGTGCGCGCCCGGCGGAATCAGCGTCGAGGCATAGGCCATGGCCTGCGGCGTCGCCGGCAGGCTCCAGGCCACGCCCAGCACGATCTGGTAGAGCGGCGGATCGGCGATCAGCCCGTCCTGCACCAGCTTCTCGGCAAGGCGGATATGGCCGATGTCGAACACCTCGAGTTCGGGCTTGGTGCCGACATCCTTGATCTGCTTCGCCATGGTCCGCAGATGGCCCGGCGTGTTCATGAATACGAACTCGCCCATGTTCATCGTCGCGCAGTCCAGGCTGCAGATCTCGGGCTTCAACTCGACCACGTGTGACACGCGGTCCAGGGGCGTCGCCACGGTCGTGCCCGGCGCACCCTGCTTCGGATCGTTATCGCCCGGGATGTAGCGCCCGCCGGCGCCGCAAGTCAGGTTGATGATGATGTCACTGTTCGAGGCGCGGATGCGCTCGACGACATCGCGGTAGTACCGTATGTCGCGGCTGGGCTTCCCGGTCGCCGGGTCGCGGACATGGATATGGGCGATCGCCGCCCCGGCCTCGCCCGCCTCGATCGCCGCGGTGGCGATCTGCTCCGGCGTCACCGGAATTGCCGGATGCTTGCCGACGGTGTCGCCCCCGCCGGTCACGGCGCAGGTGACGATGACTTTCTCGCGCAACGGCTTTCCTCCCGCATTCTTGAACGTCCGGACCCCGGATATTGACCGACCTTAGCACGATACCAAGCGTTTAGCGCCCGGCCCCGGCCGTGCTACTGTGCCGGCCACCGATATGCCCTCCTCGCTCCTCACCCGTCCCTCGGCGCCCCGCCGCGTCGTGGCCGATCTCCTGTCGCGGGCCCGCCGTATGCCGCTCGTCGCCGCCCAGCGCCGCATGCGCCTGGCGCCCATCGCGGCGGCGCGCGAGGCCGCCAGAACGCGCAGCGCCGGCCGAATCGGCTGGGCCGCCTGCTTCGTGCGCGGCTTCGCGCTGTTGGCGGCCGAGCGTCCCACCCTGCGCCGTTGCCACCTCTCCTTTCCCCTGGCGCGCTACTACGATCATTTCGAGAGCGTAGCCTCGGTCGTGATCGACCGCGACTGGCAGGGCGAGCGTGCGCCATTTTACTGCACCATGCGCCATCCCGAGCAGCGCAGCCTGGCCGAAATCCAGGAACGCCTGACCCGCGCCAAGTCAGGCCCGCTCGACGCCACCGGCTCCTACCGCCTGATGCTGCGTATCGCGCGCTATCCCGCGCCGCTTCGCCGCGCGCTGTGGTGGGCGGCGACGGAGCTCTCCGGCCTGCTGCACGCCCGGCGCGTCGGCACCTTCGCCCTGTCGTCGATCGCGTCGACGGGCTCGGAACTGATCTGGATCCTGTCTCCGGCGACGAGCACGCTCAGCTACGGCCCGATCGATGCCGAGGGCCGGATGGATGTGCGGCTGTTCTTCGACCACCGCGTATTTGACGGCGCGCTGGCCGGAGAGATTCTGGAAGCCCTGGAGGATGTACTGAACGACCGCGTCGCCGCCGAGCTCAAGGCATGAGCCAGGCCTATCCCCGCCCGCCGGCGCCGCCGATTCCGCGGCAGATCCTCGGCGTCTGGGCCACGCTGCTGCGGATGCGCGAGAACCTGATCTCGGCCTGGCCGCGCGAAGCTTATGTCGGCGGGCTGTTGAGGCGCCGGTTCCTCGGCCGTTGGCTGGTTGTCGCGAACTCGCCCGCCAGCGTGCGGCACGTGATGGTCGACAACGCCGAGAACTACCGCAAGAGCGACAGTACGCGGAAGGCGCTCAATGCCATCATCGGCGACGGCATGTTCATCAGCCAGGGCGAGCTGTGGCGCCGCCAGCGCAGGCTCGCCGCGCCCGCGCTGCAGCCCTCGCGCATCGCGCCCTTCGCGCAAGTGATGCTGGAGGCCGGCAACGAGCTGCTGGAACGCTGGTCGAAGCTGCCGGACGGCGCGGAGGTCGATGTCGGTGCGGACATGGCGGGCCTGGCGATCGACGTGATCTGCCGGTCGATGTTTTCGCACGACCTCGGCGACCGGGCGCGGATCGTGTGGGACAGCTTCAGCGTCTACCAGGACGTGCTGGGCCGCTTCGGCGCGGCCGACCTGCTGGACCTGCGCCGCCACCTGCCGAACCTTCCGAACCGCAAGGTGTCGCGCGCCACGGCCGCGCTGGACGCGGTACTGAACGACGTGATCGCCAAGCGCATCGCCGAGCAAACGCCGCGCAACGACCTGCTGTCGATGCTGCTGGCCGCGCGCGACGCCGAGCCGGGCAAGCACCTGACCGACCGGCAGATCCGCGACGAGGTGGCGGTCATCATCCTGGCCGGGCACGAGACCACGGCCAACGCGCTGACCTGGAGCTGGTTCCTGTTGTCGGAATTCCCGGACAAGCTGGCGGCACTACACGAGGAGTTGAAGCGCGTGCTGGGGGGCCGGCCGCCGGACTTCAGCGACCTCGACGCGCTAAACTACACGCGCGCCGTGTTCCTCGAGGCGATGCGCCTCTACCCGCCGATCCACACCTTCTCGCGCCACGCGATCCAAGACGACGCGATCGGCGATGCGGCCGTCCCGGCGGGATCGATCGTCATCGTCTCGCCCTGGCTGATGCACCGCCATCGCGGCTACTGGAAGAACCCCGAAGACTTCATGCCGGAGCGTTTCCTGCCGGAGAACGACCAGGGGCGAGACAAGCATCTTTACATCCCCTTCGGCGCGGGCCCGCGCATCTGCCTGGGCGCGCATTTCGCCATGGCCGAGGGCGTGCTGCTGCTGGCGATGCTGGCGCAGCGCTTCGTCCTCCATCTGCGCCCGGGCCATCCGGTGATGCCGCAGGCCCTGTTGACCTTGCGCCCGCGCGACGGCATGCCGATGCGCCTCGAGCGCCGCTGATCCCGGAGGAACGACCAGAATGGCTGACACTACCTATTTCCCGCCCGCCGGCGCGTGGGAGCGCGCCAAGCCCGAAGCGCTCGGCCTCGATCCCGCAGCGATCAGGGACGCCGCCGCCTTCGCCGTGGCCGAGGAGACGCTGTGGCCGCGTTCGATCAACGACTTCTACGTCAACGAGATGAAGGAGCCGCCGCCCTGGAACAAGATCATCGGGCCGGTGCGCGACCGCGGCGGCCCGTCCGGCGTGATCACGCGCGGCGGGCGCATCGTCGCCGAATGGGGCGATATCGAGCGCGCCGACATGACGTTCAGCGTCACCAAGTCCTACGTCTCGACCTGCGTCGGCCTGGCGCATGACGCCGGAAAGATTCCGAACCTCGACGCGCCGGTGCGCGACCTGGTCGACGATGGCGGGTTCGACTCCGCGCAAAACAGGCCGATCACCTGGAGACATCTGCTGCAGCAGACCAGCGAATGGGAAGGCACGCTCTGGGACAAGCCCGACCTGGTCGACCGCAACCGCGTGGTCGGTGCCGGCACCTCGACACCGGCCGGCACGGCCAAGGGCACGGACCGCAAGCTGCAGCCCCCCGGCCGCTATTGGGAATACAACGACGTGCGTGTCAATCGCCTGTCGCTGGCGGCGATGCGCGTGTGGCGCCGCGCCCTGCCGGAGCTGCTGAAAGAGAAGATCATGGACCCGATCGGCGCATCGCCGAACTGGGAGTGGCACGGCTACGATAACTCCTGGGTCGAGATCGACGGCAAGCGGATGCAGTCCGTCTCGGGCGGCGCGCATTGGGGCGGCGGGCTGTTCATCTCCAGCCTCGACCACGCGCGCTTCGGCTACCTGTTCCTGCGCCAGGGCAAGTGGGCCGGCAAGCAGCTTCTGTCCGCCGACTGGATTCGCCAGGCCACGCGGCCCTGCGCCATCAACCCGCATTACGGCTTCATGTGGTGGCTCAACAGCGACGGCAAGGCTTGGCCTGAGGTGTCGCGCGAGAGCTTCATGGCGCTGGGCGCGGGATCGAGCCTGATCTGGGTCGATCCGACGACCGACATCGTCGCAGTGACGCGCTGGATCAAGGGCGATTCGATTCCCGGCTTCGTCAGCCGGATCGCCAGGGCTGTCCGCACGTGAAATGCCGGCCCCGGCGCAATTCGAGGTCGCCATTGTCGGCGCCGGTGCGGCGGGGCTGATCTGCGCGATCAGCGCCGGGCGCCGCGGCCGGCGCGTGCTGCTGCTCGACCATGCCGACGAACCGGGCAAGAAGATCCTGATCTCGGGCGGCGGGCGCTGCAACTTCACCAACTTGCACGCCGCCCCCGACCGCTTCCTGTCGCAGAACCCTGCCTTCTGCCGCTCGGCCCTGGCACGCTACACGCAGCACGATTTCATCGCGCTGGTCGAGAAGCACAACATCGCCTATCACGAGAAGACCCTGGGCCAGCTGTTCTGCGACGGATCGGCCCGCACGATCCTCGCCATGCTGCTGAAGGAATGCCAGGACGCCGGCGTGGTGCTGCGGCTAGGCCAGCGCGTCGCGGACATTGAGCACGGCGACGGGTTCGCGCTGCGGACGGACAGTAGCGCAGTCCAGGCGCAATCCCTCGTGCTGGCGACCGGCGGCCTGTCTATTCCCAAGATGGGCGCGACCGACTTCGCCCACCGTACGGCGAGGCGCTTCGGCCTGGCCGTCACCGAGACGCGGCCCGGCCTGGTGCCGCTGACCTTCGGCGCCGCGGACCTGGCGCTGATGAAGCCCATCACCGGCTTGTCCACCGAGGCGATCGTCGCCTGCGCCAAGGGCCGGTTCCGCGAGGCGATCCTGTTCACCCATCGCGGCCTCAGCGGCCCCGCCATCCTGCAGATCTCCTCCTACTGGCGCGAGGGCGCGGCGATCACGGTCGACCTGCTGCCCGGGACGAACGCCACCGACCTGCTGCGCGATCGCAAGAAGTCGCGTCCGCGCGCCGAGGTGAAGACGATCCTGGCCGAGCATCTTCCGCAGCGGCTGGCCCAGGCGGTCGCAGAGGAGCTCCGCGGCCCGATCGCCGAGATCACAGACAAGAAGCTGCTGGCTCTGGCCCAGCGCCTCAACGCCTGGCGCATCGTACCGGTAGGCACCGAGGGCTACGCCAAGGCCGAGGTGACGCTGGGCGGAGTCGACACGCGCGGCCTGTCGTCGAAGACCATGGAAGCGACCGGCGTGCCCGGCCTCTACGTGGTCGGCGAGGCGGTCGACGTGACGGGTTGGCTCGGCGGCTACAATTTCCAATGGGCCTGGTCGAGCGGCTGGGTTGCCGGCCAAGCCGCCTGACCGGTACAACAGACCGGACATCCAACGAGGAAGAGCCCGCCATGCGCTACGCCGCCGTCGTCCACGCCAAGCGCGACCTGCGCTTCGAATGCGTCGCCGAGGAACAACTGACGCCGGGCAGCGTGCGCGTGCGCTTTGGCTGCGGCGGCATCTGCGGCTCTGATCTGCACTACTTCCTGGACGGCGCGGTGGGGAACTTCGCCATCGCGGAGCCGCTGGTGGTGGGCCACGAGATGGCCGGCGAGGTCGCCGAGCTGGGTGCAGGGGTGACCGGGCTCGCCGTCGGCGACCGCGTCGCGGTCAATCCTTCGCGCCACTGCGGGGACTGCGTGCGCTGCCGCGAGGGCCGCACCAATCTCTGCGCCAATGTCTACTTCATGGGCAGCGCCAGCAAGCGCCCGCACATGCAGGGCTGCTTCGCCGAGACCGTCGTCGTGAGGGCCGAGCAATGCGTGAAAGTGCCGGCCGACTTCCCGCTGGCCAGGGCGGCGCTGTCCGAGCCGGTGTCGGTCTGCGTCCACGCTGCCGACCGCGCCGGCGACCTTCAGGGCCGCTCGGTGCTGGTGATCGGGGCCGGGCCCATCGGCCTGTTCCAGACCGCGGTCGCCAAGTGGCGTGGCGCGGCCAAAGTGGTCACCACTGACCTCGAGCCCCTGGCGCTGGAGCGCGCCGAGGCGATGGGCGCGACCCGGGTCCACAACGCCGGCGAGGGCCCCACGCCGGACGCCGGCACCTACGATGTGGTGTTCGAGTGCTCGGGCAGCACGCGGGCCATCCCGGCGGCGTTCGAGGCGGCGCGCCGCGGCGCTGTAATGGTGCAGGTCGGCATGCTGCCCGGCGAGCCTTTTCCCGTACCGTTCAACATAATCGTGTCGAAGGAGCTCGACGTCCGCGGCTCGTTCCGCTTCGCCGACGTGTATCGCCAGGCGGTGGGGCTGATCGTCGCCGGGACGATCGACGTCACCCCCGCGATCACCGCCACCGTCCCGCTGGCCGATGCGGTCCGGGCCTTCGAGCTCGCCGCCGACCGCAAGCGCAGCGCGAAGGTCATTCTGACGGCATAGGATTTGCTGCCGTTTTGCGGCATCATGCCGCCTTTCAGGCGTCTTGACAGGTGTTCCCGATGATTCCGCCGAAAGACAAGCTGACCCTCTGCTTCGCCCATGTCGCCTATGACTTCGTGCCGCAATTCGCCAAGCGCAATACAGGCATCAACTGCTTCCAGGTGTGGAACCGCGAGGACCTGGACAAGCGGGTCGGCGAGGCCGACGTGCTGGTGATCTCGGGCTTCTGGCAGAACGCGCTGGCCGAGAAGGCGGCGAAGCTGAAGTTCATCCAATCGATCGGCGCCGGCACCGACCAGTTCGGCCGTGACGTCCTGCAGGCCAAGGGCGTCCGACTCGCCTCGGCCAGCGGTGTCAACGTGCGCGCCGTGTCGGAGCACGCCATGTCGCTGATCCTGGCGCTGGCGCGGCGCCTGCCCGAGGCACGCGACAACCAGCACAAGCACCACTGGCGCGGCATGATCGGCGACCTGACCCAGCGCGAGGACGAGCTGGGCGGAAAGACACTGGTGATCGTGGGCCTCGGCAATATCGGCGGCCGCCTGGCGCAGCTTGCCAAGGCCTTCGACATGAAGGTGATCGGCGTGCGCCGCGATCCATCGGCCGGCAAGGGCGCGGCCGACAGCGTGCATGCCATCTCCGAGCTGAAGTCGCTGCTGCCGCAGGCCGACATCGTGGCGCTGACCTGCCCGCTGACCAAGGAGACCGAGAACCTGATCGACGCCGACGCGCTGGGCCGGATGAAGAAGTCGGCCTACCTGATCAACGCGGCGCGCGGCAAGGTGGTCAACGAGGCAGCGCTGATCCAGACCATGAAGAGCGGCGCCATCGCCGGCGCCGGCATCGACGTGACGCCGGAGGAACCGCTGCCCGCCGCCTCGCCGCTCTGGGACCTGCCCAACACCTTCATCACGCCGCACACCGCCGGCGAGACGCGGAAATACGAGGACAACGTGCTCGACATCCTGCAGGACAACCTCGCCCGCCTGTGGAAGGGCGAGGCCAAGCTGCGCAATCAGATCGTCTGAGGCTTTCCGGGCGCGGCATCGGCGACCGGCAGCCGGGGCAGCCGCTCCGGCACCAGGCCCTGCGGGTTGTAGCGCAGCAGCACGATCAAGAGGGCGGCGATCAGGATCTCGCGCAGGGCCGCGCCCTGCACCGCGCTGATCATCGGCACCAGCGGGATCACGAAGCGCGTCGACTCCAGGAAGAACACGATCAGGAAGGCGCCGATCACCGCGCCGCGGTTGTTCCCCAGGCCGCCGGCGAGCAGCGCCAACTTGATGTAGAGCGTGAACAGCGGCACGAACAGGTCGGGCGCGATATAGGACGTGTAGTGCGCGTAGAGCGCGCCCGCGAGACCGATGGCGCCGGCCGAGATGGCGAAGGCGCGTATCTTGAACGCCATCACGTCCTTGCCGGCCACCGCCGCCACCTGCTCGTCGTCGCGGATCGCGCGCAGCACGCGGCCGAAGGGCGCCGCCCGCAGGCGCTCCGCCAGCACGTAGGCCACCGCCACGATCGTCGCGACGAAGGCGAGGTAGAGCATGTTGAACTGCGTCGGCGAGATCTGGCCGCGCAGCGGGCCGGCGATGTTCGACAGTCCGTCCGTGCCGTTGGTCAGCCAGATCGTGTTCGAGCTGATGACGCGGATCGTCTCGGCGAGGCCCAGGGTCACGATCGCCAGGTAGTCGCCGCGCAGCCGCGCGGTGATCATCGCCACGCCCGCGCCGGCCGCCGCGGCCAGCACCGTGCCGGTGAGCATGCCCGCCGCCATCGGGAAGCCCAGTTTCAGCGTGGTCAGCGCCGTGCCATAGGCGCCCACGGCGAAAAACCCGATCAACCCCAGGTTCACCATTCCGGCAAAGCCCCAGATCACGTTGAGGCCCAGCGCCATCAGGGCATAGATGCAGCCCGACACGGCCATGGCGATGAGGTAGTTCTCCATGGCTCTAGTACGCCCTCGCGCCGAGGATGCCGCGCGGCCGCAAGGTCAGCACCAGCAGGATCGCGGTGAAGCCGACGGCGCTGCGGTAGTCCGGCGACAGGAACAGCAGGCACAGCTCCTCGCCGATGCCCACGGTCAAGGCGCCGATCACCGCGCCGGGAATGCTGCCCAGGCCGCCGACCACGGCGGCGGCGAAGACGTTCAGGATCGCGCGGAAGCCGGTCAGCGGGTCGATCGTCGTGTCGAGGCCGATCAGCATGCCGCCGAGGCCCGCGAGGCCCATGCCGACGAAGCTGACGAGCCGAGCCACTACGTCGGCGTTGATGCCCTTGATCGCGGCCAGCATCGGGTTATCGGCGACCGCGCGCATCGCCTTGCCGGTGCGGGTGAAGGCCAGGAAGGCGAACAGCAGCGCCATCGCCACCGCGGCAATGCCCAGGTTCTGCACCTGCTGCGGCCCGACGCGCAGGCCCCAGAAGCGCCAGTCGCGCATCAGTGGCAGGTCGTAGCCCCGCAGCTCGTTGCCGAAGCCGAAGCGGATGAGGTTCTCGATGCCGATGGTGAGCGCGATCGAGGCAATCGCCGTGGTGATGAAGCCGGCGGCGCGGAACGGCTTCAGCACGTACTCGTCGGAAACGACGCCGGCCAGCCCCGCCGCCAGGAACGCGCACATCACCGAGGGCACGATCGGCAGGCCGAACTGCACGTTGGCGACGTAGCCGGCGAAGGCGCCCACCGTGGCGTGCGACGCCAGGGCGAAGTTGGGAAACCGCAGCACGGCATAGATCGCCGTCAACCCGATGGCCGGCACCGCGAGGATGGTGCCGGCCATGATCCCGTTGAGGACGAGCTGCGCGACCTCGGCGACGAAAGGCGGCATCAGGCGATTTTCAGGAACACCGGCTTGCCGCCCGTGATCTTGTTGTAGCGGAACTTGCAGTCGATGATGTCGCCGATGTCGGTGAAGTCGCAGGGCCCGCTGGCGCCCTCGTAGTTGATCTCCTTGCCCTCGGCCAGCAGCTTCAGACCCTCGACGGCGCTGTAGACCTTGGTGCCCGCGCCCTGGCAGATCTTGCGCACGTTGTCCTTCAGCGCCGTGCCGTTCGCCTCCTTGGCCTTGGCAACGGTCAGCGACACGAGGCTCGCCCAGTCCGTCGCCTGGGTCTCGTAGGAATCGGGCTCGGGGATGCCAAGGCGCTTGGACGCCAGCGCGAAGGCCGGCGAGTCGACGTCGGCCGAGGGCTGCACGGTGATGACGCCCTCGGTCGCTTCGGGCGGCAGGGCTTCCAGCACCTTGCCGGTGACGGCGTAGGACTGGGCATAGCGCGGCCCGGTGAAGCCGGCGCGGTAGAGGTCGCGCAGGATGACGGTCACATCAGGCGCATAGCCGTTGAGGTAGACGAGGTCCGGCTTTCCCTTCAGCGCCAAGTCGACCTCGGAGCGGTAGGTCGTCTTGTCCTTCTCGTAGATCAGCGCGCCGATCATTTCCGAGCCTTTCGTCGGCAGCACCGACTTGATGCGGTCCTGGGTCGGCTGCGCGAACGGCGCCTGGATCGACATCACGAACACCTTCTTGGCGCCGGTCGAAGCAATGAACTCGGCATGCTTGCCGGCCTGCAGGTAGTTGTTCGGCTGGGTACGGATCAGGTAGCCCTGGTGCGGCAGCAAGGTGATCGAGTCTGCGCCCGAGACGGTGGTCAGGAAGGTCTTGCTCTCCCAGCACAGCGGCGCCACGGCCGCGGTCACCGCCGAGGCCCAGGTGCCCATGATGACCGGCACCTTGGCGACGTCGATCAGCTTGCGCGCGGCGCGCACCGCAGCCTCGGGGTTGGTCTGGTCGTCCTCGACCACCACCTCCACCTTGCGGCCCAGAAGCCCGCCGGCGGCGTTGACCTCGTCGAGCACCGCCTTCATCGCCTTCAGCATGCGCGGCCCGTCGAAGCCGCCCGCGCCGGTGAGCGGCGTCAGGATGCCGAACTGCAGCGGCGCGCCCTGCGCCTGCACGATCGCCGGCATGGCGCCGGTGAAGGCGAGCGCGCCGGCGCCCTTCAGCACGGTGCGGCGGGATGCGATGAGCGTCTTCTTCGTCATGGTGCCTCTCCTGTGTTGTCGTGTTCTGCGTTCATCCACCGAGAAAGATGCGCCTGATGTCGGGATCGGCCGCCAGTGCCTTGGCGTCGCCGGTACGGTGATTGCGCCCGTCCACCAGGATATAGGCACGGCCGGCGATCGCCAGGGCCTCGCGCGCGTTCTGCTCCACCATCGCGATCGACACGCCCTCGCGGTTGATCGCCACCACGCTCTCGAACAGCCGTTCGGCCGCGATCGGCGACAGGCCGGCCGAGGGCTCGTCGAGCAGCATCACCGTCGGCTCGACCATCAGCGCCATGGCCATGGCCAGGATCTGGCGCTCGCCGCCCGACAGGCCGCGCGCCGCGAGGCGGCGCTTCTGCGCCAGCATCGGGAAGCGCTCGAACACGCGCTCGATCCGGCTCTTCACGTTCTTCGTGTCCACGTAGCCGCCCATCTCCAGGTTCTCGCGCACCGTCATGGTCGGAAACACGTTGTGCTCCTGCGGCACGTAGGCGAGGCCCAGGCGGCAGATCTCGCGGGGCGGGTGGCCGTGGATCGGCGCGTCCTTCAAGGTCACGCTGCCCCGGCTCGGCTTCAGCAGGCCCGCGATGGTCTTGAGCAGGGTCGACTTGCCGGCGCCATTCGGGCCGATGACCGCGACCATCTCGCCGCGGTCGACGGTGAAGTCGACGCCCTTCAGGATCTCGTCCGCCGCGCTGTAGCCGGCGACGACGCCCTGGACGGTCAGGAGGCCCATTGCCGCCGCCCCATATAGGCTTCCTGCACCGCTTCGTTCGACGCCATCTCGCGAAAGCTGCCCTCGGCCAGGTTGCGTCCCTCGGCCAGCACCACCACGTGGTCGCAGAGCTCCGCGATCGTGTCCATGTGATGCTCGATGAGCAGGATCGTCAGTCCCTCGTTGACGAGACCGCGGAGCTGCACCGCGATCTCGCGGGTCAGCGTCGGGTTGACGCCGGCGACCGGCTCGTCGAGCAGGATCAGCTTGGGCTCGGCCATCAGAACGCGGCCGATCTCCATCAGCTTCTTCTGCCCCCCGGAGAGCGCCGATGCCGGATCGTTGAGCACGCGCGTGAGATTCAGCCGGCGAGCGATCGCCGTAGCGCGGGCGACGAGTTCGTCTTCGCGGCGCCGCGCCGAGCCGGGGCTCAGGACCGCCGTGCGCACGCTTTCGCCCGGCTGGTCGTTCCCGTAGAGCAGCAGGTTCTCGAACACGCTGAGGCGCGGGAATCCGCGTGCGATCTGGAAGGTCCGGATCAGCCCGACCTCGGCAATGCGGTGCGGCGTCCAGCCGGTGATGTCGCGCCCGTCGAAGACGACCGTGCCGGAATCGGGCGGCACGACCCCGGAGACGCAGTTGAACAGGGTCGTCTTGCCCGCGCCGTTCGGGCCGATCAGGCCGGTGATGCGCCCGGCCTCGACCGTCAGGTTGGCACCCGAGAGTGCCTGCACCCCGTAGTAGCTGCGCTTGAGGTCGCGGACCTCGAGCAGCGCCATCGACTCCCCCTGCCCCCGTCTCTCTGCCTACTTGTAGTCGCTAAGCAAGACCGGGACCAGATAGGCGGCGATGGCGCGGGCGGCGCGGATATCGGCATCGCCGAACTGGTTCTCGGTGCCCGATATGTTCATCGTGCCGAGTTGCCGCCCGCGGAAGCTCACCGGCACGTTCATGATCGAGCCGACGCCGAGCGACCAGATCAGCTCGTAGTCCTCGAACACCTTCTTCACTTCCGCCTTGTCGCGGGCGATGTGGATCTGCCCGCGGCCCAGCACCTTGTCGCCCCAGTGCGTGCCCTTCTTGGTCTTGCGCCCGAGGATCGGATAGGCCTTCTCGTTGCTGGAATAGACGCGCTCGACCTCCTCGCCGCCCTCGTAGATCCGCATGATGGTGAAGAGCTGGTAGCCGATGCGCTTCTGCACCACCTGCGCGACGAGCTTGTAGAGCGCCATCGCGTCCTTGGCGCCCGCGGCGCCTTCGTAGAGGTCGGCCAAGTCGGCAATCGTCAGGCGGTCGCTCATGAATCCCCCGGGAACAGACGGCAACAAGATCCATCGACCTTACAGACCGCCGACATGCGGCGCCAGCCCGCGGCAATGATTGCCCGGGCAGGTGGAGCGAATCACGATACGGAGCGACGCGCCGGAACGAAGGGAGCCTAGGGCGCGGCGACCACGCGGTAGAAGACGCCGTTGGCGCCGAAGTTCGGTTGGAACCAGGTGTTGCCGCAGGCATAGAGCGTCCGCCCCTGCACGGTCTGCATGGCGCAGTTCCCCGGCAACTGGGGATAGATGGCGCCGACCGGGGCATGCGCGCGCGAGGCCATGCCGGCGGCATAGCCCTGGGCATAGGCCTGGCGGATCATCGGCGGGGCGCTCTGGCCCGTGGGCGGCGGCCGGTCCTCGGCCCCAGCCTCGTAGCCGGCGTCGTAGGCCTTGCGGGCCGCGGCGCGGATGAACGGACCGCCCGCCACCGAGAATCCCCCGGGCGGAATCGCCGGCATTGCGGCGGCAACGGGCGCGGCAGCGGGCGTGGCCGGCGCGGCTGCTCCCCCGCTCCGCGACGCCTTGCCGGCCAGGTAGCCCGACTTGTAGGCCTCCTGGACGTCCGCGGGATAGTTCCCGGTCGCGGTCGGCGGCGCCTTGTTGGCGACGCCGTCCTGGTAGCCGCGATCGTAGGCTTTCTGCGCCATGCCCCCCGCGGGACGCGCGGATGGCGCAGGGGCGGGCGCGGGCGCGGCGGCGGGCACGGGCGCCGCACCAGCCCCAGGCTTGCGCCGCGCGCCGCCTGGCCGGCGGCGTAGCCCGCGGCATAGGCCTGTTGAACGGCCGGCGGGTACTTGTTGTTGGGCGGCGGCGGCGCCTGCCCCGCGAGGCCGGCGGAATAGCCCGCGTTGTAGGCCTGCTGGGTCGCGGCCTCGAGCTGCTGGTTGGCGGTCGTCGTCGCAGCCGCCGCGCCGACCGTGGCGCCGATCGCCGCCGCGCCGGCCGTCGACCAGCCGCCGCAGTTGTAGCAGCCCGGCGCGTAGTAGTTCACCGTGGCCGGCGGATGGTACGGGCCGTAGTAGCCGCCGTAATAGTGGTCGCGGTCGCCCGAGTAGGTCGTGCCGTACTGGTTGGTCGCCGTCCATTGCCCGCCGCCGCCAGACGCCGTGCCGCCGGACGCCGTGGTGCCCGACCACGACCCGCCGCCGCCCGACGCGGTGCCGCCGGACTGGCCGGTGGCGCTCCAGTGCCCCCCGCCACCCGACGCCGTCGCGCCGTAGCGGTTGGTGCCGCTCCACGACCCGCCGCCGCCCGCGAGCGAGCCGCCATAGCGCCCGGTATGCGTCCAGCTTCCGCCGCCGGCGACCGTGTCGCCGCCCCACCAGTTCGACCGGCTCCAGGCAGCGGCATCGCCGCAGCCAAGCGCGGTCACGAGAAGGCACGCCGCGCCGATCGCGATCCTGTTCATGACGGTTCTCCCCCCGGCCTGATCATCACTTGCGCTTCGGCTTGGTGTCGGCGCGCGCGGGATGCTGCGGATCGGGGCGCGCAAACTCGACCCTGGTCGCCTTCGCCGCCCTTTCCGAGGCGAAGGCGTCGGCCGCGACCGCCGGATCGAGCTGCCAGTTCGCCAGCTCCATGTCGTGGCGCAGCTGCGCCCGGTCGCCCTGGTAGATCGCGCGCATCTTCCGCGGCAGCTTGTCGTCGGCGCCGATCCAGACCTGCACGAACACCGCGGCGCTGACATAGGCCACGATGTCGGTCCTGGTGCCGCCGACCACCTGCGACTGGCCGACATGGAAAGCGCGCGTCAGCCCCTCCGTCAGGCCGGCATAGGGATCGGCGATCACGACATCGGTGAACGGGAAGTAGATAGCCGCGTTCTCGAACGCCGCCTTCAGGGCCGCGTCGATCGTGGCCGGCGCCGGCGCCACGGCGACGAGATTCTCGGCCGGCGCGAAGGCCGACATGGTCTTGCCGTCCAGGGTGAACTCGGCGGCCGGCCCGTCGCCGGGCGTGATCACGCGCAGCTTGTCGGGACGCTGCACCAGCACGTCCGAGCGCGTCGTGTAGGCGAGCGGCGGACCGAGGCGGCTCGGGCTTTCGAAGGTGATCGTCGCGGTGAAGCTCATCGCCTTGGCCGCGGCGAGCCGCGCGCTCATCGCCTTGAGCAGGTCGATCGCCTTGGGATCGAGCGCGGGTTGCGCGCGGGATGCGGACGTCGCGCCCAGCATCAGGCCAAGCGCCAGCAGCAGCGCCCAGCCATGCTTCCGGTTCCAGGCCATTGCACTTCCCCCAAGTACAGCGTCGACGGAATTGACGACGACCATGCAGGGAAATTTGGCCGGCGGTCGGTGACGGGCGTCACACCGCGCGATCGAAATGCGGGGTCGCGGCAGTGATGGCGGAGGGAGAGGAACTGGGATCCAACCTTCT
>JAEULC010000385.1 GCA_016792605.1 Rhodospirillales bacterium | reverse complement strand
GGTATGCTTTCAGATACAACTCGATCGCGTGGCAGAAGAGATAGTAAGTAGGTGCCTCCGCGTGCGTCGCCTTTACCTTGGCGCGTTTGAGCGCCCGCGCGCATTGCCAATACGAGTGAGCATAGTTGAACAAGCCGAGCGGCGTTGTTCGGCTATTCTCATCCGTCACCTGGCGCTCCCGCTCTGCTCGCACAAAGCCCCTAACCCGCCCTATCTAACAATGCCCGCAGCTTCTTTCCCCGCTCCGTGATTGCGGTCCAGTTGCCGGCAGCCATGTCGGCGGCGGGCGCGATCCAGGAGGCGCCGGTGGCGATCACGTTGGGCTGGGCGCGGTAGTCGCGGATGTTGGCTTCGGTGATGCCGCCGGTCGGGTTGAAGACCAGGTCGGCGAGGGGGCCGTAAAAAGCTTTGAGGGCCGGGATGCCGCCGTTCTGCTCGGCGGGGAAGAATTTCTGCAGCTTGAAGCCGTGGCTGCGGGCCTGCATCGCCTCGGCCGGCGTGGCGATGCCCGGAATGAAGGGCAGGGGCGAGGTCTTGGCGGCCTGCAGCAGTTCGGACGTGAAGCCGGGGCTGAAGGCGAAGCGGGCGCCGGCGGCCTGCGACTTCGCCAGGTCCTCGGGCGACAGCACCGTGCCGACGCCCGCCAGCGCGTCGGGCACCTCGCGCAAGATCGCCTTCAGCGCGTCGATGGCGCAGGAAGTGCGCAGCGTCACCTCGATCACCGGAAATCCGCCGGCGACCAGCGCGCGGGCGAGTGGCACGGCCTGGTCGACGCGCTCGATCGTCACCACCGGCACGAAGCCGGCGCGGCGCAGCGCGGCGGCGTTGTCCGATCCCGGGTCGAGCGTGCTCATGGCGTTTCCCTGCTTTCTTATATGACCGAGGGCATGGCCTGGCGCGGGATCACCGCGCCGGGATGCTGGATGACAGCGGCGGCGAGGCGATGGCCCGACCGCGCCGCGTCGAGCGGCGGCGCGTCGGCGAGGCGCGCGGCGAGGTAGGCGGCGTTGAAGCTGTCGCCGGCGGCGGTCGAGTCGACCGGCTTCACGTCGCGCTCCGGCGCCACGCTTGCCGCCCGGCTGCCCTTCACCAGCAGAACAGCCGCGTCGCCGGCGCTCTTCACCACGATCTCGGCGACGCCCAGCGCCTGGATGCGCCTGGCGGTCGTCTCGGTGTCGGCATCGCCCCACAGCGCGCGCTCGTCGTCGGCGCTGACCAGCGCGATGTCCGATCGGCGCAGCAGCTCGGCCATGGTGTCGCGCGCCGTCGCGACGTCGGGCCAGTTGCGCGGGCGGTAGTTGCTGTCGAAGGCGACCCGGCCGCCCCGCGCGCGCAGCGCGTCGAGGGCCTGGGTCAGGCGTGCGCGGCCGTCGTCGCCGTAGAGCGACAGGCTGATGCCCGAGAGATAGACAAGGTCATAGGCGGATTCGATCGTCGCCAGCAGCGCGTCGGTATCGGGCAGGCGGAACAGCTCGCGCGCCGGGGCGCGGTCGCGCCAGTAGGAGAAGCGGCGCTCGCCGGCGCTGTCGGTCTGGATCAAATAGAGGCCGGGCACGCGGCCGGCGAGGCGCCGGACTTGCGACGTCCCGACGCCCTCGGCCTGCCAGGCCGCCAGCATCCGGTCGCTGAACGCATCGTCGCCGAGCGCGGTCAGGTAGTCGACCTTCACGCCCAGCCTCGCCATGTAGACCGCGGTATTGAGCGTGTCGCCGCCGAATCCCAGCGCAAAGAGGTCGCCGGGCCTCGGCGACAACTCGATCATGCATTCGCCGATGGAAGCCGCGCGCGCCGTCATGGCGCCACTTTACCCAGGGCGGACTACTTTACCAGCGTGACGGGGACGGAAGCGTGGTGGACGACGTCGGTCGCGACCGAGCCCAGCAGCAGGCCCATGCCGGAGCCGAGGCCGCGCGTGCCCATGACGATGTGGTCGCAGCCCAGCTCCTTGCAGAAGCCGGCCACGACCTCGCCCGGGCCGCCGACGCCGATATGCGGCGCGTGCGCCACGCCGGCGGCCTTGGCCGCGTCGAGCGCGGGGCCGAGCGCCCGCATGCCCTCGTCGCGGTGGTAGCCCTTGACCTCGGCGCGGGCCACGAACATCGACACGCCCTGGCCCAGCGGCGTCTGGGCGTTGACCAGCTCGATCTTGCCGCCCGGAACGTCCTTGATCATGGCAATCGCCAGCGAAAGCGCCCGCAGCGCGTTCTCCGAACCGTCCATCGGCACCAGAAGGTGTTTGGGGTGCGCCGTCGCCGGGACGCTGCTCATTTCGTTTCCTCCGCACTCAGGTCTTCCATCGCGTGCGGCTTGGCCGCCGCACGCCGGGCGAGATAGAACCCGGTGCCGACGACGAATACAATGCCCAGGATGCCGGCGGTCGTCTCGCCCCAGGCGCCGCCATGCTCCTCGACCCAGTGGTGGACCAGCGGGTCGCCGGCCATGATCTCGCCCGCGAGCCAGCCCAAGAGGCCGGCGCCGGCGGTCACCAGCATCGGGAAGCGGTTCAGCACCTTCATCAGCAGCTGGCTGCCGAAGATGATCAGGGGCACCGACATCAGGAGGCCGATGACGATCAGCACGATGTCGTTGCGGGCGGCGGCGACGATGGCGATGACGTTGTCCAGGCTCATGACCACGTCGGCGATGATGATGGTCTGCACCGCGCCCCAGAGGCTGGCCGAGCTCTTGACGCTGTCGCCGTTGTGGTCGTCCTCGGGCACCATCAGCTTGACGCCGATCCACAAGAGCAGCACGCCGCCGATCAGCTTGATCGCCGGGATCGCCATCAGCCAGGCGATGATGACGCAGAACAGCACGCGGATGCCGACCGCGCCGGCGCTGCCGGCGATCACGGCGGTGTTGCGGTACTTGTCGGGCAGCGACCGGCAGGCGAGCGCGATCACCACGGCGTTGTCGCCGGAGAGCAGGATGTTGACGACGACGATCTTCAGCAGCCCGTCCCAGAACTGCAGGTCGAAGCTAGGCATCGCGCGGCGTTCCCTCAGCGTTCTCTGGTATACGTAATAACCACTATAGGCGCGCGAGACTAGCCGAGCGGCGGGGGCTTGGCGACCGAAAACGGACGGGGAGGCGGGTCAATACCGGCGCGGCTGGCGGGGATCCGGGTTTCTACGGAGACAGCGGTCGAGGGCGCGGTAATACGCGTCTTCGTGGGCCTGCCGGGTGCGTTCAAGGGCGACGAGGTCGTCTCCGGGCCGCGGATTGTGCCGCGGCGGCGGGCCGGCGTTGCGATAGGCCTCGCTGGCGCACTGGTCGTAGGCGCGGCCGCGGTCGAAGCCCGTCTGGGCCAGGGCCGGACACAGTAGTGCGATGGCCAGCATCACGGCCGCAGCGGGCCCGGCCAGCGCCGCGCGCATGGGCGGGCTCAATGAATCTTGGTGATCTTGCGGGCGACGCGCGCCCAGGCCGCCGAGCGGTTGCGCGAGGCCGCGTTGGCGGCCGTGATCGCCGCCATCTGGTAGACCACAGGGTCGTCGATATCCCTGATGTCCAGCACCGCCAGCATAACCGGGATGTCGTCCTCGATGATGCCGGCGCGGTTCATCACGGCGCGGCGCAGCTCTACGTCGGTGCCGAACACGCGCTCGCGCACGACATCGGCGGCGAGGCCGGTCCTGAGCGCGATCGCCGTCTCGACGAAGTCGCGCTCGCCGGTGCACAGCGCGTGCATGATCGTCTCGTTCGAGATCCCGCCGCTATAGGCGAGCTTCTTGGCATAGGACTCGGCGGTCTCGCCCTGCGGCACCAGGCTCGGCAGGGTCTCTTCCTTCGGTCCCGCGCCGGCGACATTGGCCGGGCCCGCTTCGCCGACCGGCGGCGCCGCCCTGGCGGCGGTCGCCTGCTCCAGCCCCTCCACGATCACCTGCTCGGGCAGGTTCAGGTAGCGGCGCAGGTAGCTGCCGACATGGGCCTGCGCGGCCCGCTCGATCGCGGCGCGGACGCTCTGGGGCAGGTTCGGGCGCAGGACCAGCGCGCGGCCGACGGCGTCGTCCTGGCCATGGCGCTCGACGGCGAGGCGCAGCGTGGCCTCCGAGATGTCGGCGCCGCCGTTGTTGATCAGGCGCGCGATCGCGCTGCGGTGGCCGGTCTCGAGCACGGCGTCGGCGACCATCGCCGGGACGGTGGCGCGCGACGCGATCGCCTCGGCATGGGCCGGCGAGGTGTTCTTCAGGAGCTGGACGAGGTCCTGCGGCGTCAGCACCGGGCTGAACTCGAGGATCGGCAGGGCGACGCGCTCGACGTCCTCGGCCAGCGTGCGGGCCACGTCGGCCGGCAGGTAGGGCGACGCGGCGACGGCCTTGGCGACCGCCAGGCGCACCTGCTCGATCTCGTCGCGCACGAAGCGGCGCAGGATCTCGGCGGCCAGCGCGCGCTCGCGCTCCGACAGGTCGGCGTCGATCATGCCCGCGACCTTGCCGGCGATGGCTTCGCGCCGCGCCGGCGAGCGGTCGCGCCGAAGCGCCTCGACCTCGCTGGAGGTGATGACGGGCCGTTGTCCGATCATGTCGTCTGTCCCCGATCGATCATGACCGCGACCATACCATCTCCCGGCGCAGCGACCAATGCGCCGGCCGGGCGCGCGTGCCAGATTCTCGCATGATCAATCGATGGTGGTAAGGGCGCCGAAGCGCGGTCGATAGAAGGCCTGGTGATACGAGGTCTCGACGTTCGCCCAGGAGGTGAAGTGGGACGGCGCGAACATCGGTTCGAACCGGTAGAACGATTCGCTGACGATGATCGTCTCGTTGGTCCGGATGACAAGCCCGGCGGGCAGGGTCGCAGGCCCGCCCTGGGCGCCGATCTTGCTGGTGGCCGCGAACGCGCCGGCGCTGCGGCGCTGCCAGGCGACCTTCAGCGTCGAGCCTTCCAGCACGACGGACGAAATGATGAAGGCGCCATTGTCGCTGAAGGTATAGGGCGCGAGAATTGAAGGAATCGCGTCGAACACCGCGTTCACCTTCGCCGTCGTGGCGTCCTCTTCCTGCGAGATCAGGTCGGCCACCGCGGTGGTTGCGCGGTCGAGCTTCTGCTGCAGGATGATGTAGCGCGACACTTCGGTGCCGCTCATCACCAGGATCAGCATCATCGGAAGGCTCATCGCGAACTCGGCGATCATCGTGCCCCTGCGGTCGCGCCACAGGCGGCCGAGGCGGTGCGTCCAGCCGCGTATCGGGCCCGGGCGCATCAGCCGGGCGCGCATCAGCCGGGCGCGCATCAGCCGGGCGCGCATCAGAAGGGCTCGTTCCGGATGGCGACGCTGGTCCGCAGCTTGACGCCGGGCACGCCGAAGATGGTGTTCGCGTAGCCGGCCAGGAAGGTCCAGTCGTATTCCAGGGTGTAGAGCACGATGTCGCCCGGCCCGCCGAGGCCGGCGACGCCCATGTCCGCGTCCCACTGGCCGTTGCCGTTGACGTCGACGAACGACTCGCCGCCGCCGTGCTGCCCGTCGCCGTTTCCGTCGGTGAAGGGCTCCGGCTGGCCGACATTGGCGAAGCTGGTATAGACCAGCGTGGTGATCTTCAGCTTGTCCATGTCGATCATGCCGAAGGTGTAGTTCTTGACCACGTTGCGGATGAAGGTTTCGCGGTTCATGCCGTTGGGGGTGTAGCCGGTCAGGCCCGCGCGCGCCGCCTCGCGCACCGACCCTTCGAGCGCCGAGGTGGTGAACAGCACCATGCCGAGCTCGATCGTGCCCCAGACGACGATGAAGAACGCCGGCGCGATGAAGCCGAACTCCACCGCCGTCGCTCCACTGCGGTCTCGACGCAGCCGCCTCAGCAGCGCCAGCACGTTCCACCCCGTCGTCTACGGTCCCGCGCCCCATGCGCACGGACCCCGAGACCGTTCTAGGCCGATCCGATTTACGAGGTCTTAACTTTCCCGCCGGTTTGCCTAAAAGGCCTGGGAATTCAATAGATTGCATTTACCTCAGATTGTCGATTTAACGCCTGCTCAACTATTTGGCGTCATCGTCCCTTAAGCGTGCGCGAGGGGCGCGCGCGACGTTACGTGGCTTCAAGGGGCTCGAGGAGTTCCAGCATGCGGGTGGCGAAGCAAATCGCGACCGGGGTGGCATCGTTCCTGGCGACGACCGTGGCGGCAAC
>JAEULC010000315.1 GCA_016792605.1 Rhodospirillales bacterium | reverse complement strand
CGGGCACCTCGCGGCCGACATGGGCCGTGAAGGTGTTGCTGTTGGGCCCCGGCCACATCTGGTAGCTGTCCTTGTAGGGATAGGAGTCGAGCGCCGCGGCGAGGCGCGGCATGGCGGCCTCGGCGGCGTCGCCGCGCAGCTCGGTCACGATCCAGGGCTTGTTGCCGAACCAGTAGCCGTCGGGCGCGCGGTTGTGCGCGACATAGACCGAAAGGCCGCGATACTTCCGCCAGCCGATCACCTCGTAGACCGTGTACTCCTTGGCGTCGCGCGGCTTGGCGGCGATCCAGGTGTGCAGGCCGAAGGCGCCGCGCCAGCCCAGCGTGCGCGCGGCGTAGACCTGCACCACGGCCTCGCTGGTGGTCGCGGGATCGGGCGCGAGGCCGGCGGGCTCGCGGTGGCCGACATACCAGGGGCGGGTGACATCCACCATGCCGAAGGCGATGGCGGCGAGCGGACCGGCCAGGATGATGGCTGGCACGATCAGGGCAAGTTTCCACATCATGCGGGCGCCACCCTACGGAGACTTCAGCTTCCCGGCAATGGCAACGACGGTCACGCTTGGTTTATTCCGGGTCTGCCGGGGATAACCGCATACCGCGCAAGCGTACGGATGCCGGAATCCGGCTTGCGGCGGTCTTCCAGCGACCGGAACACGGTTTCGCCGCCCTTCGCCGTCAGCACCGTGCGGCCGTAGCCGTGCACGCGGCCCTCGGCCAGGTGGATGTGCGGGTTATTGCGTATCCAGGCATCGAGCCGCGCCTGGGGCAGGGACTGCGAGGTGATCGATCCGCCGACGAACTCGGTCGCCACGGTGGCCGAGGCGGGGCGGTCGTAGTCGCGTTTCACGTCGGCGGCGTAGAAGGTGTGCATGTCGCCGCCCACGACGATCGGGTTCGGCGCCCGCGTTTCGGCCATGGCATCGATCATGCGCTGGCGGGCGGCGGGATAGCCGTCCCAGGACTCGGTCCAGAACTTGCGGCCCTGGCCCTCGTTCTCGTCGAGCTGCGCCACCAGCGACTGCTGCGCCACGACCGTCCAGCGCGCCTTCGTCGCGGCGAGCTGCTGCTTCAGCCAACGCTCCTGCGCCTGGCCCAGGATTGTGCGTGCGGGATCGACGCGCTCGGCACATTCGTCGCCGACCACGTTCGATCCGCCGCGCCCCGGCTTCGGGCAGGCGTGGTAGGAGCGGTACTGCCGGTCATCGAGCACGAGGATGTTGGCGAGTCCGCCGAAGCCCATCGCGCGGTAGATCGGCATGTCCGGCCCCTTCGGCCGCTGTGCGGCGCGCAGCGGCATGTGCTCGTAGAAGGCCTGGTAGGCGGCGGCGCGCAGCTTGAGAAACTCGTCGCGCGGCATCAGCGTCTCCGAGCGATCGCTGGCGTAGTCGTTCGCAACCTCGTGGTCGTCCCAGGTGACGATCCAGGGACAGGCGGCGTGCGAGGCCTTGAGGTCGCGGTCGGACTTGTAGAGCGCGTAGCGCCGGCGGTACTCGGCGAGCGTCTTCGGCGTCCCCGCCTCGTGCGCGCGCACCTTCTCGCGGCCGTAGCTGACCTCGTAGATGTAGTCGCCGAGGAACAGGACGAGGTCGAGATCCTCCGCCGCCATGTGGCGGTGCGCGGCGTAGTAGCCCTGTTCGTATTGCTGGCAGGAGGCGAAGGCGAAGGCCAGGCGCTGCGGCACCGTGCCTGGCGCCGGCGCGGTACGCGTGCGGCCGACCGGGCTGGAAGCGCCGCCATGGTGGAAGCGGTAGCTGTACCACCGCCCGGGCTGCAGCCCGTCGACCTCGACATGCACGGCATGCGCCCACTGCGGTTCGGCGACCACGGTGCCGCGCCTGACGATGCGGTGGAAATTGTCGTCCTCCGCCACCTCCCAGCGCAGGGTCGCGCGATCGTTCGGCGGCGTGCCGGCATCGCCCAGCATCAGCCGCGTCCAGATCACGACGCTCTGCGGCCACGGATCGCCCGAAGCGACGCCGAGCGCGAAGGGGTCGGACTGCGCCCAGGCGACCGGGAAGCGCAGCAGGGCCGGGGCGGCCATCGTGGCGCCGGCGGCGAGCAGGAAGCGACGGCGCGTCGCCGCAAAGCCGTTCACGAGCTTGGTCATGTGCCTGAATCCCCAGCAGGACGGTAGCGGATACTGGTACGCGTACTCGGCGTCGATCCGGTGACACCCTTAGCATGTCCCGGACTGCTTGCGCCGGTCGTTCGGGGTTGCTACGTCAACGGCCTCGCTCCCGACATTCCGCCCGAGGATCTTAACGATGGCCGATACCGCCGCCCACGCCGCCCAGCAATGGCAGTTCTGGATCGACCGCGGCGGCACCTTCACCGACATCGTGGGGCGCAGGCCGGACGGCTCGATCGTCACCCACAAGCTCTTGTCCGAGAACCCGGAGCGCTACAAGGATGCGGCGGTGCAGGGCATCCGCGAGCTCCTGGGCGTTGCGGCCAGCGCGCCGATGCCGTCGGCGCAGATCGAGGCCGTGAAGATGGGCACGACGGTCGCGACCAACGCGCTGCTCGAGCGCAAGGGCGAGCGCACGCTGCTGGCGATCACCAAGGGCTTCGCCGACGCACTGCGGATTGCCTACCAGAACCGTCCGAAGATCTTCGCGCGCAAGATCGTGCTGCCCGAGATGCTGTACGAGCGCGTGGTCGAGATCGACGAGCGCATCGACGCGCAGGGCGAGGTGCTGACCAAGCTCGACCTCGACGCGGCGCGCAAGGCGCTGAAGGCGGCCTACGACGCCGGCATCCGTTCGATGGCAATCGTGCTGATGCACGGCTACCGCTTCCCGGCGCACGAGCAGGCGGTGGCGAAGCTGGCGCGCGAGATCGGCTTCACCCAGGTCTCGGTCAGCCACGAGGTCAGCCCGCTGATGAAGCTGGTGAGCCGCGGCGACACCACCGTCGTCGACGCCTACCTGTCGCCGATCCTGCGGCGCTATGTCGACCAGGTCGCCTCGCAGCTCGGCGACGTGCGGCTGATGTTCATGCAGTCGAACGGCGGGCTCACCGACGCGCACCGCTTCCAGGGCAAGGACGCGATCCTTTCGGGCCCGGCCGGCGGCGTGGTCGGCGCGGTCGAGACCGCGACCAAGTCGGGCTTCGGCAAGGTGATCGGCTTCGACATGGGCGGCACCTCGACCGACGTCATGCACTATGACGGCGAGTACGAGCGCGCCTTCGAGACGCTGGTCGCCGGGGTGCGCATGCGCGCGCCAATGATGCGCATCCACACCGTCGCGGCCGGCGGCGGATCGATCCTGTTCTTCGACGGTGCGCGCTATCGCGTCGGGCCGGAATCGGCCGGCGCCAACCCCGGCCCGGCCTGCTACCGCCGGGGCGGGCCGCTCTGCGTCACCGACGCCAACGTGATGGTCGGCAAGATCCAGCCCTCGTTCTTTCCCAAGGTGTTCGGGCCGAACGGCGACCAGGCGCTGGACGGTGCCGTCGTCGCGCAGAAATTCGCGGCGCTGGCGGCCGAGATCAAAGCGAAGACCGGCAACGACCGCACGCCGCGCGAGGTCGCCGACGGGTTCCTGAAGATCGCGGTCGAGAACATGGCCAACGCGATCAAGCAGATCTCGGTGCAGCGCGGATACGACGTCACCGAGTACACGCTGAACTGCTTCGGTGGCGCCGGCGGCCAGCATGCCTGCCTGGTCGCTGACGCGCTCGGCATGACTAATGTCTACATCCACCCGCTCGCCGGCGTGCTGTCGGCCTATGGCATGGGGCTGGCCGACCTGCGCGTCATGCGCGAGCGCGCGCTGGAGCTGAACCTGGACGACGCGGCCGTGCCGACGGCGGCCGCCATGCTCGACGATCTCGCCAAGGAAGGCATCGCCGAGATGCGTCGCCAGGGCGTGCCGGAGGCGCGGATCGCCGTGCACAAGCGCGTGCTGGTGCGGTATGCCGGCACCGACACGCCGATGCTGGTCGCGTTCTCGGACCGCCAGGGCATCGTCAAGGCCTTCGAGGCCGCGCACCAGCAGCAATACGGCTTCTTCATGCCCGAGAAGGCGCATGTGGTGGAGGCCGCGTCGGTCGAGGTCGTCGGGCACTCCGAAGCCGTGAACGAGCCCGCGCCACCCGCCGGGACGTCTGCCACGGCGAAAGAAAAAGCGCGGGTCAAGATGTTCACCGAGGGCGAGGAGCACGAGACGCCGGTCTTCGACCGCGACGATCTGCTGCCGGGCCAGTCGCTGGACGGGCCGGCGGTGATCATCGACGCCAACGCCACGACGGTGGTCGAGCCGGGCTGGCGCGCGACGGTGACGCCGCTCAACCACCTGGTGCTGAAGCGCGTCGTCGCGAAGAAGTTCCAGGCCGCGATCGGCACCACGGTCGACCCGGTGATGCTCGAGGTGTTCAACAACCTGTTCATGTCGATCGCCGAGCAGATGGGCGTGACCCTGGGCAACACCGCCTACTCGGTGAACATCAAGGAGCGGCTGGACTATTCCTGCGCGCTGTTCGACGCCGATGGCGGGCTGATCGCCAACGCGCCGCACATGCCGGTGCACCTGGGATCGATGGGCGAGAGCGTGCGCACGGTGATCCGTGAGCGCGCGGGCGAGATGAAGCCGGGCAATGTCTACGTGCTGAACGCGCCCTACAATGGCGGCACGCATCTGCCTGACATCACCGTCGTCACGCCGGTGTTCCACGAGGACGGCAGGACGATCCTTTTCTACGTCGGCAGCCGCGGCCACCACGCCGACGTCGGCGGCATCACGCCAGGCTCCATGCCGCCCTACAGCAAGGTGGTCGAGGAAGAGGGCGTGCTGCTGGACAACGAGGTGCTGGTCGAGGAGGGGCGCTTCCGCGAGGCGGAGATGACCAGGCTCTTCCTCGGCGCCAAGTATCCGGCGCGCAACATCCACCAGAACATCGCCGACCTGCGCGCCCAGATCGCGGCCAACGAGAAGGGATTGCAGGAGCTGCGCCGCATGGTCGGGCATTTCGGCCTCGACACGGTGCAGGC
>JAEULC010000308.1 GCA_016792605.1 Rhodospirillales bacterium | reverse complement strand
GAGGCGCGGCTTCTACAGCCGTGGCGCGACGGTGCTGGTGCTGTTCGCCTGGCTGGCGGTGATCGGGCTGGTACGGCTGGAGAAGCGCTGGATCGCGGCGGCGCTCTATCTCGGCGTCGGCCTGCTGGTCGCGCTGAAGTTCCGCAGCGGCGCCGCGGCGACGGTCTGGGCATTGGGCGCTGGCGCCTTCGCGCTGCAACTCCTGACGCTGGCGCGCGCGCGTTCCGCCATCGCCGCGGCCGCCGCGGCCGCCTGCCTGGCGACGCCGCTGCTGGTCAAATCCTTTCCTGCGCCTGACGCACAGCACGCGGCCGCGCGCAGCCTGCCGAGTTCGTGGAGCCACCGCATCGTGATCTGGCAGTTCGCCGCTGCGAAGATCGCCGAGCGGCCGGTGCTGGGCTGGGGACTCGATGCTTCGCGCAAGATCCCGGGCGGGCGCGAGACGATCCCGTGGCAGATGGACCCCGATCCGAACGACGCGGGCGACCGCATGAGCGTCGTGCAGCGCCTGCCGCTGCATCCGCATTCCGTGTCGCTGCAGCTCTGGCTGGAGCTCGGCGCGACGGGTGCGGCGCTGCTGGCGGCGCTGGCGTTCCTGCTGGTGCGCAGCGGCGGCGTGGATCGCGCGGAGCGGTGGCCGCATGCCGGCTGCGTGGCGCTAGCCTGTTCCGGCCTCGCCATCGCCAATGTCAGCTACGGCGCCTGGCAGACCTGGTGGCTGTCGACGCTGTTCATGGTCGCCGCGGCGGCGCTGCTTCTGGCCCGGCGCAGGGAAGCGCCGTGACGCCGCCGCGCAGCCGCCGGCGCGAGGCGCTGCTGGCGCTGGCCTCGGTCGCCGTCACCCTGGCCATGTTCCTGGGCGCGGCGGAGATCGTGCTGCGATTCCTGCCGGTCGCGACCGGCATGCACACGATGCCGGTCACGCCGGAACAGCCCGTGATGCATTTCGCGCCGGACCGCGAGTTCCTGTTCTCGCGCGACTGGGACCTGGCGCTGGTCAATCGCGGCCGCACCAACAACGCCGGCTTCGTCAACGACCAGGCCTATCGCCGCGACGACACGCTGCCGCTGCTTGGCGTGATCGGGGATTCCTACGTCCATGCGGCGATGGTGCCGTATCCCGAGACGCTGCAGGGTCGGCTCGCCGCGGCGCTCGCCGGCAAGCGGCGCGTCTACAGTTTCGGCGCCTCGGGTGCGCCCCTGAGCCAGTACCTGGTCTGGGCCAGGGTCGCGGTCGACGACTACGGCGCCGACCGCCTGGTGATCGTCGTCGTCGGCAACGATTTCGACGAGAGCCATGTGCGCTACAAGTCCGGGCCGGGCTTCTGGCTGTACGCGCCGGGCGCCGACGGCGCGCTGGCGCTGACGCTGCAGGAGTACCGCCCCGGCCGCCTGCGCGACGTCGCCTATCATTCCGCCCTGGCGCGCTACCTGCTGTTCAACCTGGGCGTCGGCCCCCAGCTCTTCCAGGCCGGCATTGCAGGCCGGCTGATGGGCCCGCCTGCGGGACAGGGGCAGGGCCAGGCGGGCCCGCCGATCTATGCGGGCAACACCGACACCGCCACCGACGAGGCCCGCATGGCCGCCTCGCAGGCGGTGATCGCCGCGTTCTTCCGCGACCTGCCGGCCTATGCCCGGCTTGCGCCGGGCCGGGTGCTGTTCGTGCTCGACGGCTTCCGCTACCCGCAGGCGGCCGAGGCGTCGCGCGGCACGTATTTCGACCGGATGCGGCGGCTGTTCGTCGACCGGGCGACGGCGCAGGGCTACGCGACCGTCGACATGGACGGGCCGTTCTTCGCGCGCCACCGGCAGACGGGCGAACGCTTCGAGTGGCCGCGCGACGGCCACTGGAACCCGCTGGGCCACGAACTCGCCGCCAAGGCGGTGCTGGAGTCGCCGCTGCTGAAGGACTAGGCGCGTTTCACTTTCGCCGCCTTCTCGGCAACGCGGGACCGGAACTTCTCCTCGACCACGACCGCGCGCTGGTGCGTGCCGCGGGTGATCTCGTCGATCTCGTCGCGCGCGACGACGAAGAAAGTGAGCTTGCGGCCCTCGACGGCCTCCAACTTCGCGTCGACCGTCACTTCCATGCCGGGCGGCGTGGCGGCGGTGTGCGAGACGTCGACATGGATGCCGAGGCTGCCCTCGCCCGGATCGAGATGCGGTCGCATCAGCTCTATGCAGGCCCATTCGAGCAGCGCCACCATGAAGCCGGTGGCGAAGACCTTGGGCATGCCGGCGATGGCGTCCGATTCGGGATAGATCGCGGGCACGGTCTTCGCGTCCGTGACGGTGAAGCGCAGCGTGTGGGTGAGGCCCGGCTTTAGCGTGTCCTTCAAACCAGCGGCTCCTTGCGGCGGAAGCGTCGGACGATGCGCTTGATCCAGCGCTGGGCACGGAATTCGGCCTCGGCCGACACTTGGTGGAAGCGCGGGAACCGCTCGGCAAGATGCCGGCGTAGCCGGCGGGCCCATTCGACCTCCTGGGCGAGAATCGCCAGGCCCATGAAGAAGAAAATCGTCCCGTGCAGGACCGGCAGGACAATGCCGATGACGCCGAAGACGAGGAAGAAATAGCCGAACGCCATCAAGGCCCAGCGCTTGAGGCGCGACGGCCTGGGCGGAATCGTGGCGGGCAGGGAAATCGCGATCGGCACGGGGAGCGAGCGCCGTCTGTTCATGTTTGGGCCGGTCATGGCGAGATTGCGGCAGCCCTCCGCATAAGGCAGTCCCGCGCTATACGTGGATAGCGCGGCCCGCCACCGCAAGGGCCGCTTCCTTCACCGCCTCGTTCTGCGTCGGATGGGCGTGGCAGGTGCGCGCGATGTCCTCGGCCGCGGCCTTGAACTCCATGCCCAGCACGACCTCGGCAATCAGCGTGCCGGCATCCGGCCCGATGATATGCGCGCCCAGCACCTCGTCGGTCCTGGCGTCGGCCAGTATTTTCACGAAGCCCTCGGTGAAACCGTTGGCGCGCGCGCGGCTGCCGGCGGAGAAGGGGAACTTGCCGACCTTGTACTGCACGCTGGCGGCCTTCAGCTCCTCCTCGGTCTTGCCGACCGCGGCGACCTCGGGCCACGTGTAGACCACGCCCGGGATGGCGTTGTAGTCGATGTGGCCGCTCTGCCCGGCAATGATCTCGGCCACGACCACGCCCTCGTCCTCGGCCTTGTGCGCCAGCATCGGCCCGCGGATCACGTCGCCGATCGCGTAGACGCCGGGCAGGTTGGTCTGGAAATGATCGTCGACCTGGATGCGCCCCTTGGCATCGAGCGCCACGCCGACCTTGTCGAGACCGAGGCCCGCCGTGTTCGGCTTGCGTCCGATCGCGACCAGCACCACGTCGGCCTCGATCGTCGTCGCCGCGCCGCCCGCCGCGGGCTCGACCGTCAGCGTCACGCCATCCTTGCCCTGCTTCGCGCCGGTCACCTTGGTCGACAGCAGGAACTTGAAGCCCTGCTTGCCGAGGATGCGCTGGAACTGCTTGCCGACCTCGCCGTCCATGCCGGGGGTGATGCGATCGAGGAACTCGACCACCGTCACCTCCGCGCCGAGGCGGCGCCACACCGATCCCATTTCGAGCCCGATATAGCCGCCGCCGACCACTACCAGATGCTTCGGCACGCCCGCGAGCGACAGGGCGCCGGTCGAGGACACGATGCGCTTCTCGTCGACCGTGACGTTCGGCAGGTCGACATGGTCCGAGCCCGTCGCGATGACGATCGCCTTGGCCGCGAGCGTCTCCTCGCCGCCGGCGTTGAGCTTGACCTCGACCTTGCCGGGCGCGGCGATGCTGCCCGATCCCACCTTGTAGTCGATCTTGTTCTTCTTGAAGAGGAACTCGATGCCCTTGGTGAGGTCGCTGACGACCTTGTCCTTGCGCGCCATCATCGTGCCGAGGTCGAGCGCGACGCCCGACACCTTCACGCCATGCGACGCCAGCTCGTGCTGCGCCTCGTGGAACTTCTCCGAGGATTGCAGCAGCGCCTTGGACGGGATGCAGCCGACGTTGAGGCAGGTGCCGCCCAGCGCGCCGCGCTTCTCGACGCAGGCCACCTTCATGCCGAGCTGGGCCGCGCGGATCGCGCAGACATACCCGCCCGGCCCGCCGCCGATGACGACCAGATCATATTGCGTGTCTGTCATGGGATTTGCATGCCTTCCGAGGGAGTTGCGCGGACGATGCCCGATCCGTTCCGGCCCCGCAAGGCATAGCTCCATTGCGGGACCGCCGGCTACGGGCGTAACGTGGCGCGCCAGGGATGAAGGCGGAGTTAAGTCCATGCAGCCAGCCTATGATTTGGTCCTGAAGGGCGGCCGGGTGATCGACCCGGCGGCTGGGATCGACGGGAAATTCGATGTCGCGGTGAAGGACGGGAAGATCGCCGCCGTCGAGGCGGACATCCCACGCGCCCAGGCGACCAAGCTGGCCGATGTCCGCGACCGGCTGGTCATCCCGGGCATGATCGACACCCACGCCCACGTCTTCCACCACGTCTCGGGCCGGTTCGGGCTGGAACCCGACATGGCCGGGGTGCGCTCGGGCGTCACCACGCTCGTCGACCAGGGCGGCGCCAGCCTGATGACCTTCCCCGCCTTTCGCCATTTCATTCACGAGCGGTCGAAGACCCGCGTGCTGGCCTTCATCTCGGCCTATGTGGTGGGCGGGCTCGAGGGGCATTTCTACCCGCAGCTCTACGGTCCCAGCGGCGTCGACGTGAAGGGCACGGTGAAGTCGGCGCTCGCCAACCGCGACCTGGTCAAGGGCATCAAGTGCCATGCCGAGATCGGCGGATTCTCGCGCTGGGGCATCGAGGTCATCAAGCTGGCCAAAGAAATCTCGCGCGAGACCAAGCTGCCGCTTTACATCCATTTCGGCCAGCTCTGGGCCCTGCCGGAGAGCGGCAGCACGGTCGATCCCGACACGATCCTGCCGCAGGTCGCCGAGCTGCTGGACCCCGGCGACATCCTGGCCCATCCCTTCACCCGCCACCCCGGCGGCTTCGTCGACCGCACCGGCCAGATGCACCCGATCGTCTACGAGTGCCTGAAGAAGGGGCTGAAGACCGATGTGGGCCATGGCTCGCATTTCAGCTTCGCGATGTGCAAGAAGGTGCTCGACACTGGCTTCCTGCCCGATACGCTGGGCGCCGACATGCACGGCTACAACACGCCGGTGCCGCTCGAGCCCGGCTCGCCCGACGAGCATCCGGACGACGAGATGCACCCCTTCGCCGGCGCCACGCGCTTCAGCCTGGCCTCGGCCATGACCGGGCTGATGGCCTGCGGCATGACGCTGGAGCAGGTCATTCCGACCGTGACCTCCAACCCGGCGAAGATGATCGGCATGGAAGGCGAGCTCGGCACGCTCAAGGTCGGCACCGTCGCCGACGTGTCGGTGCTGGCCGACGAGCGCGGGCGCTGGAAGCTGGGCGACAACGAGGGCAACGAGGCGATCGCCGAACGCATGGTGCGACCCATCTTCTGCCTGCGCGCCGGCCTGCGCTTCGACAGCGACGCGACCATCCTGCCCCAGGCCGAAGCGGCTTGAGTCCCGACGGCAGCGGCGGCAAGGGCGTCGGTGCGCGCCTAGCCCGCAAGGAGGACGCGCGCTTCCTGCGCGGCAAGGGCGAGTATATCGGCGACATGGCCCTGGCCGGCATGAAGGAAGTGGCCTTCCTGCGCGCGCCCGTCGCCCATGCCCGCGTGCATGGCATCCGCAAGCCCGCCGACTTCGCGCACCAGGTCTTCGTCAACGCCGATCTGGTCGGCGTGAAGCCGATCCGCGCTGTGACCAGCCTCAAGGGCTTCAAGCCGTCCGACCAGCATGCGCTGGTGAAGGACAAGGTGCGGCAGGTCGGCGAGCTGGTGGCGATGGTCGTCGCCGACACGCGCGCCGAGGCCGAGGACATCGCCGAGCAGGTCGAGGTCGACTACGAGGAGCTGCCCGCCGTCCATGACATGCTGAAGGCCCGCGACGCCGATGCCGCGCTGCTGCACGAGGACTGGGGCGACAACGTGTTCCTGGAGTCGCTGTCCGAGAGCGACCTGTCGGCCATCAAGCAGGCGGCGCCGGTGAAGGTTAGCCGCAAGCTTAGGACCGCGCGCCAGCACATGGCGCCGATGGAAGGACGCGGCGCCATCGCGGAGTGGAACACGCGGCTTGACCAGCTCGTGCTGCACACGGCGACGCAGATGCCGCATATCGTGCGCACGGGGCTCAGCGACTGCCTCGGCATCGACCACGGCAAGATCCGCGTCGTGGCGCCGGATGTCGGCGGCGGCTTCGGCTACAAGGGCATCCTGCTGCCCGAGGAGATCTGCCTCGCCTGGGCGGCGCGCACCCTCGGCCATCCCGTGCGCTGGCTGGAGGATCGCCGCGAGCAGCTGATCGCCGGCGCCAACTGTCGCGAGCACTACTACGACATCACGCTCTATGCCGAGCGCGACGGCCGCATCCTGGCGCTGGACTGCGACGCGCTGGTCGATGCCGGCGCCTACTCGTCCTACCCCTTCTCGGCCTGCCTGGAAGGCGCGCAGGTCGTGTCGATCCTGCCCGGCCCCTACAAGATGGAGAAGTACCGCTGCCGCGCCTGGTCGGTCGCGACCAACAAGCCGCCGATCCTGCCCTATCGCGGCGTGGCGCGGGCCGGGGTGTGCTTCGCGCTTGAAGTGATGGTCGATCACCTGGCGCGGGCCTGCGGCATCGAGGCGCACCAGGTGCGCCAGCGGAACCTGGTGCAGGCTAGCGAGATGCCCTTCACCAACATCACCAACAAGCTGTTCGACAGCGGCGACTATCCCGAGGCGATGCGCCGCGTCGTCGAGGCGATCGACCTTAAGGCGGTGCGCGCGCGCCAGCAGAAGGGCGAACCCGACGGCCGGCGCATCGGCGTCGGCTTCTCGATCTTCTGCGAGCAGGCGGCGCACGGCACCTCGGTCTATTACGGCTGGGGCATCCCGATGGTGCCGGGCCACGAGCAATGCACCGCGCGCCTGACGCCCGACGGCGTCTTGGAGTTGCGCGTCGGCGCGCATTCGCACGGGCAAGGCTTGGAAACGACGCTGGCCCAGGTCGCGAATACCGAACTGGGCATCGATCCCAATGATGTGCGGCTGATCCATGGCGACACGGCGCTGACGCCCTATTCCACCGGCACCTGGGGCTCGCGCTGCATGGTCATGTCGGGCGGCGCCGTGTCCGAGGCCTGCCGCGCCATCGCCGAGCGCTGCCGGAATATCGGGGCGCGCTTTCTGCAGACCGACGTCGATCAAGTCTCGATCGTTGACGGCAAGGTGCAGGGGCCGGCCGGCAGCGTGACGCTGCGCGAGATCGCGCATGTCTGGTACCTGAAGCCGCAGCACCTGCCGGCCGATGTCGATCCGGGCGGGCTCGAGGCGACGATCGGCTACAAGCCGCTGAAGGAC
>JAEULC010000302.1 GCA_016792605.1 Rhodospirillales bacterium | reverse complement strand
GTCGAGGATGCGCTGGTTCGCGGTGAGGCGCTGGAACACTTCGTGGTGCTGGTTCGGGTTCTTGATCCGGCGGACGAGGGGCTGCGCGCGCGTGTGCGTGTCGTCCAGGTCGAGGACATCGTCCGAGCGGTCCAGCTCCCTGGCCCCCGCCATCACCTCGTTGGCGGTGTTGACGATCTCCGCCAGCTCCTTGGGCGGCAACAGGCTGGGCACGCAGATATAGCCCTTCTCGCGGTAGCGCTCGACATCGGCATTGGCGATCATCGAAGACCTCCTCCGGCTTTCGGCCGGCTATTTGAACAGGCGCTATTTGAACAGCCTGGGCAGGAACATCACCATGTCCGCCCAGTAGGTCACGAGCATGAGGGTCAGGAACAACGGCACGTAGAACGGCATCACCGCGCGCACGATGCGCGCGAAGCTGACCTGGGCGATGTCCATGACGATGAACAGGATCACGCCGAACGGCGGCGTCACCGTGCCGATCAGCAGGTTGATGATCATCATCAGCCCGAAATGCACGGGGTCGACCCCGAGCTTCATCACGATCGGCAGCAGGGTCGGCGTCGCGATCAGCAGGATTGCCGTCGTCTCCATGAAGCAGCCGGCGATCAGCAGCATCGCGTTGATCAGCGCCAGGATCACGTACTTGTTGTCGCTGAGCCCGAACATGAAGTCGGCAAGCTTCTGCGGCCCTTCGGTCACGGCGACAACCCAGCCGAACGGAACCGCCGCGGCGATGATGTAGACCAGCACGCCGTAGGTTACGAGCGTCTCCGCCGCGGCATGCCACAAGTCGCGCAGCGTCAGTTCCTTCTCCCAGAACCCCAAAATCACCGCGTAGACCACGACCAGTGCGCCGAGCTCGGTCGGCGTCGCCACGCCGATCAGGATGCCGGCGACCAGGAAGATCGGCGCGATCAGCGCGGGCAGTGCCGCCAGGAAACTCCGGCCGAGCTGCCCCGTCGTAGCGCGCGGGCGGACCGGCGCGACGATCCTCCCGGTGACGGCCATGTAGTAGATCATCGCCATCAGCGAGAGGCCCATGATGATGCCGGGGATGAAGCCGCTGAGGAACAGGTCGCCGACCGAGGCCTGCGCGTTCACCGCGTAGACCACCATGATCACCGAGGGCGGGATGATCGGGCCGATGATCGCCGAGGCGGCCGACACTGCGGCGGCGAAGGCGGGATCGAAGCCCTCGCGCTGCATCGCCTTGATCTCGATCGTGCCGAGGCCCGCCGCGTCGGCCTGGGCCACGCCGGACATGCCGGCGAAGACCATCGAGCCGACGACGTTGACATGGGCGGTGCTGCCCTTGATGTGCCCGACCAGGGCCATGGCGAAGTTGAAGATCCGCTCGGCGATGCCGGCGCGGTTCATCAGGTTGCCGGCGAGGATGAAGAGCGGGATCGCCAGGAGCGGGAAGCTCTCGATGCCGGATGCCATGCGCTGGACGACGATCGTGACCGGCATGGGCAGGTCGAGGGTGATCAGCAGCATGGCGCTCAGCGCCAGCGCGAATCCCACCGGCAGCTCCACGATCACCATGCCGGCGAAGAGCAGGAACAGCAGCAGGATCGTCATAGATGCTGGTCCCGCTGCGCAGGTCCGGCCGCCCCCATCGACACCAGGCCGAAGGCGCGGGACAGGTCGAGCAGCATCAGGTAAACGCCGGTAAACGCCATCGATGCGGCGCTGGCGAACAGCGCCTTGGAATAAAACCAGTCGCGACTGATCTCGATCGGCAGGGCGATGGTCTTGCTGCGTCCCTCCACGCCCATGACGATCAGCGACTTCTGCATCAGCCAGAACATCAGCCACAGCGTCAGCGCGTGGCCGAGGCAGCGCATCAGCGCCTGGCTCCTTGGCGACAGGAAGCCGACGAAGGTCGCGATCTTGATGTGGCGATCCTGCTTCAGCCCGATCGAGGCGCCGATGAAGGCGCCCCAGATGAAGGAATAGGTCGCCGCCTCCTCGACCCAGACCAGGGGCTGGTTCATCACGTAGCGGGTGAAAACCTGAATGGTGATGGCAATGGTGATGAACGCGATCAGCGTCACGCCGAGCACCTTCTCGGCGGCGCCGATCGCGTTCAGCACGGATTTGTAGGCCTGGAGAAAGCCGCGCACGACCGCTTCAACCCCTAGACACGACTGGCATGGACGATCGCGCGCGGCATCGCACTCACATCGCCTGGATCTTGGCCCACAGGCCCGGCGACCACAGGCCCTCGGCCTCCATCTTGGCAACCGCTTCCTTGGCCTTGTCGTTGATCGGCTTGGTGTCGATCTTCGACACGGTGGCGCCCTCCGCGGTCATCTTCTTCAGCGTCTCCTCGGTATCGGTCGTCGCCTGCTTGGCCGTGGCCGCAACCGACTCCTTCGCCGCGTCGACCAGGATCTTCTGCAGGTCCGGCGACAGGCCGGCGAAGAACTTGTCGTTCACCGTGACATGCGCGGTGGACAGGATGTGGTCGGTCCGCGTCACGTACTTGGCGACCTCGTGGAACTTCGCCGCGTAGGCCGAGGAGATCGGGCCTTCCGAGGCCTCGACCACGCCGGTGCGCAAGGCCAGCTGCACCTCGGCCCAAGCGACACGCGCGGGCTTCGTGCCGAGCGTCTCCCACAGCGCCAGGTAGGTCTTGATCTCCGGCACGCGCATCTTGATGTCCTTGAGGTCGGCCAGCGAATTCACCGGCTTGCGTGAGAACAGCGCGCGCGGCTGCGTCGCCTCGGACGCCAGGATACGGATGCCCTGCTTGGTGCGAAGCTGCTCCACCATCTCGGCATAGGCCGGGCTGGCGATGAACTTGCGCACATGGTCGGTGTCGCGGAAGGTGAAGCCCCAGCCGAACACGGCGAAGTCCTTCACGAAGTTCGCGTACCAGTCCAGAACGTCGCCGTACATCTGGACCGAGTTCTGCATCATCTGCTCGATGACCTGCATGTCGGGCCCAAGCTGCTCGCCGGCGATGAAATTGACCTTGAGCTTGCCGCCGGCGCGATCGTTCACAAGCTTGGCGAACATCTTGTTCTGCACGTCGAACGTGCCGCCGATCGCGTCCGAGCCGCCGAAGGTGATGGTGGTCTGGGCGGACGCCGGACCGGCGAAGGCGAGCGCGGCGATCACGCCGGCCGCAGCCAGCGTCGAGCGGAAACAGGTCTTCAGCATCGCGATTCCTCCAAGTCTGTTTGGTTCTTGATGGCTGACGGGCGCGCCGGCCCCTTGCCGGGCGCCGGCGGATGCGTGGATCGAAGCAGAAGGGGGGAACGCCGCCGCGCGGGCGTCGGCCCGGTCGGCGAAAAGGCAATACGACGCGGTGCTCTGGAACCCAGGCATCGTCTCGATAGTCCACCCTTCTAGCGCGTCATTCTGGGTGACGCTGCACGAACTATGGTATCGATATCATTTCCGAGTCAAGCTACGATGACATCGCTATCATTCCTTGTTCGGATGGTGGTCAGGACAATGGACGAGCGACCGAGCCGCATACCGGGGCGATGGGCGACCATGCAGGACGTGGCGCGCCTGGCCGGCGTGTCGACCATCACCGTGTCGCGCGTCCTGCGCCAACCGGAGAAGGTGAAGCCCGAGACGCGCGACCGGGTGCAGGCGGCGGTCCAGGCGCTCGGCTACGTCCCCGACCTGATCGCCGGCAGCTTGTCGTCGCGCGAAAGCCGCCAGGTGGCGGCGATCGTCTCCACCCTCGCCGGCTCGATCTTCGCCTCCACGGTCGAGGGCCTCGCGCAAACCCTGCGCGAGCAGGGGCACCAGCTCCTGCTCGGCACCTCGGAATATTCCGCGGCCAGCGAGGAGCAGCTCATCGCCACCGCGCTGAGCCGCCGCCCCGACGGACTCGTGCTCACCAGCGGCGACCACACCCCGCGGGCGCGCCGCATGCTGGCCGATGCCGGCATTCCCGTGGTCGAGGTATGGGACATCCCCGAGGCGCCGTTCGACATGGCGGCGGGATTCTCGAATGTCGAGGCGGGCCGGGCCATCACGCAGTTTCTCGTCGAGACCGGTCGGCGGCGCATCGGCTTCATCGGCGGCCAGCACGAGGGCGACCAGCGCGGGCGCCTGCGCCACCAGGGCTATGCGACGGCGCTGAAGGAAGCGGGCCTGGGCGAGCCACGCAGCATCGCCGACTCGACGATCGTGTCGATGGTCGAACGCGGAGCGCGCAATCTCGCCATGCTCATGGATCGATGGCCGGACACGGATGCGATCTTCTGCGCCAGCGACTCGGTGGCGCTCGGCGCGCTGAGCGAGGCGCGGCGGCGCGGCATCGCCGTGCCCGAGCGGCTTGCCGTGGCCGGCTTCGGCGATTTCGAGTTCGCCGGCGATTTCGGCCTCGGCCTCACCACGGTGCGAATCCCCGGCCGCGCGATGGGCGCTGCCGCCGGGCGCCTGATCCTGGACCGCAAGCGCGGCGCGCCGGGCATGGTGAAGATCGTCGACCTGGGCTTCGAGATCGTGCGGCGCGGCAGCGCCTGAGCGCCCGGCCGGCGCAATTGCCTTCAATGGGCGACGAAAGCGACGATGCTGCATTGCCCGCGCGGCATCGTGCGGCCGCGCATCCACCACGGTTGCAGCCCGCGAAAAACGCTTCCCCTATAGACCGGCGCTAAGGTCTCGCGTAGCATGTAATGATAAGCAGTGCTTCCGTGGCCGGGCAATGCGGTCCGCTGAACGCGAAAAAGAAGTGCCACAACAGGCTTTGAGGGAGGATCGTCCATTATGCACAGCAGGAATCCGTCTCGGCGCAGGTTCATCGCCACGACGGCCGCAGCATCGGCCGTCGCGGTGGCCGCGCCCTATGTCCGGGGCGCCCACGCCGCCGGCAAGCTGAACATCGGCTTCTGGGATCACTGGGTCCCCGGCGCGAACGATACCCTGACCCGGCTGACCAAAGAATGGGCAGAGAAGGAGAAGGTCGAGGTAACGATCGACTACATCCCGTCCCAGGGCAACAAGCTGCTGCTGACCATCGCCGCGGAAGCCCAGGCCAAGGCCGGGCACGACATCCTGGCGCACCCGACCTGGGAGCCGCAGGCCCACGCCAAGATCCTCGAGCCCATGACCGACGTCATGGAGCCGTTGATCAAGCAGAACGGCAAGGTCAACGCCACGGTCGAGTATCTCGGCCGCGCCGACGGCAAGTGGATCGCCGTGCCGGCCACCGTCGGCAGCCAGATCAAGGGTCCCTGCTCGCGCATCGACCTGATGAAGCAGCATGCCGGCATCGACGTGAAGGCGATGTACCCGGCCGGCAGCGCGCCGAAGGCGGATTCCTGGAACCTCGACGCCTTCCTGAAGGCCGCGGAAGCCTGCCACAAGGCCGGCGCGCCGTTCGGCATCGGGCTCGGCGGCACCACCGACTCGGTCGACACCGCGGGCGCGTTCTTCCATGCCCACGGCGCCGCCCTGGTCAACAAGGACGGCCAGATCACGGTCAAGTCCGACCCGGTGCGCAAGACGCTCGACTACATGAAGAAGCTGGCCTCGTTCTTCCCGCCGGACGCCCCGGCCTGGGACGACGCGTCCAACAACAAGTGGCTCGTTTCCGGCAAGGGCGCGCTGATCATGAACCCGCCCAGCGCCTGGGCCGTCGCCAAGCGCGACGCGCCGCAGGTGGCCGAGCAGTGCTGGACCCACGGCATGCCGTCGGGCCCGAACGGCCGCTACGCGCCCTTCCTGCCCTATTTCTGGGGCGTCTGGGCGTTCTCGAAGAACAAGCCGGCGGCCAAGAGCCTGCTGACCCACCTGTCGCAGCGGTCCTCGGCCGAGGCGATGGTGGCGGCGAGCCAGGGCTACGACCTGCCCTCGTTCGAGAAGCTGACCGACTTCAAGACCTGGGCCGAGATCGGGCCGCCGGTCGGGACGCTCTATCACTACCCGAATCCGTACAACCACCAGATCCTCTCGGTGGCGGCCGCCCCGGCCCCGCCAAAGATCGCCGTGCAGATCTACACGCAGGGCATCTTGACCAAGATGATCGTGCGGCACTTGCAGGGCGAGGCGATGGAAAAGACCCTCGCCTGGGCCGAGAGCGAGTGCGAAGGGTTCATGCGCACCTGATCTGACAGGCGCGTCCGCGAGAACCAGAACGCCGCCGCCGGTGACCACGCCGGCGGCGGCGATCGCGGAAAACAATCGGATCAGCGAACAAGCCGGACGCCGGGACAACCGGCGCCGAGGCGAACAGGCTCAAGAGCTCAAGGCTTCTGGGAGTAGTCCATGGTCGAAGCAGTCATGCGCCCGCAGGCCACTGCCCGCACTGCCCGCAAGCGCACCGGCCTGCACAAGGCGATGCAGCGCAAGTCCACCATCGCTTTCATCATGGCCCTGCCGCTGATCCTGCTGATCGCCGTGATGGTGCTCTACCCCGCGGGGTATTCGCTGCACCTGGCGACGCTGAACAAGTCGATGGAACGCTTCGTCGGCCTAAACAACTTCACCTTCCTGTTCAAGCGCGAGACCTTCTGGCTGGTCGTCTGGCAGTCCTGCATCTTCGCGGTGACCGCGGTGGTGTTCAAGGCGCTGATCGGCTTCATCGTCGCGCATTTCGTTCACAACATCCCGACCAAGGGCCAGCGCAAGTGGCGCGGCATGCTGCTGGTGCCCTGGGTCATCCCGCCGGCGATGAGCTGCCTTGCCTGGCTGTGGCTGTTCGACCCGTCCTACAGCGCCTTCAACTACATCATCGCGCTGTTCGGCGGCGACCCGATCCCGTGGACCGGCAACACCTACTGGGCGCGGTTCTCGGTGATCCTGGTGAACATCTGGATCGGCGCGCCGTTCTTCATGATCATGTACCTGGCGGCCTTGAAGTCGGTGCCGGACCAGCTCTACGAGGCCGCCGCGATCGACGGCGCCAACTGGTGGCAGCGGATCTGGTTCGTGACCCTGCCGATGATGCGCAACATCATCGCCATCACCGCGCTGTTCTCGCTGATCGTCACCTTCGCCAATTTCGACATTGTGCGCGTGCTCACCTTCGGCGGGCCGATCGACACGACCCATGTGTTCGCCACCTGGGCCTTCCGCATCGGCATCGAGGGCGGCGACATACCGCTCGGCGCCTGCGTGTCCCTGTTCATGGTACCGATCCTGATGTTCGCGGCCGTTTTCATCCTGCGCGACATCAACCGCCGTGGGAATGAAGCGTGATGACCAGCGCCGCAATCACCGCCGGCAAGGCCGGCACGGGCCGCAAGCTCAACAGCATGAGCCGCGACCGCGCCTGGGCGCTGCGCTGGTCCTACTTCTTCCTGATCCTCTTCGCGCTCTTCTTCCTGACGCCGCCGATCTACATGCTGATCACCAGCTTGAAGTCGAGCGCCGAGATCTCGGCGGCGACGAACCCGTGGTGGGTCTACGCGCCGACCTTGAGCAACTACAAGGAACTGCTGGGGTCGTCGCAGTACCAGATCTTCTTCCGCAACTCGGCGCTGGTGTCGATCTTCGTGGTCACGCTGACCATGCTGATCAGCGTGCCGGCGGCCTTCGCGCTTTCGCGCATGAAGTTCTGGGGCTCGGCGACGCTCGCGACAGGCGTGTTCCTGACCTACCTGATCCCCGAGACGCTGCTGTTCCTGCCGCTGTTCAAGATGTTCGTGACCTTCACCGAGCTGACGGGGATCGAGCTGATCAACCGATGGTGGGTGCTGCTGCTGGTCTACCCGACGCTGACCGTGCCGTTCTGCACCTGGATCATGATCGGCTACTTCGCCTCGATCCCGAAGGAGCTCGACGAGGCGGCCTTGATCGACGGCGCGGGCTGGTTCCAGACGCTCACCCGCATCTTCATCCCGGTCGCCTTGCCCGGCCTGATCGCCGCGACGATCTTCGCCTTCACCGTGAGCTGGGCGCAGTTCCTCTATCCGCTGGCCTTCACCACCTCGACCGACCAGCTCGTCCTGCCCGTGGGCATCATCACCACGCTGATCAAGGGAGACGTGTTCAACTGGGGCCAGATCATGACCGGCGCGCTGCTCGGTGCCGCGCCGCCGCTGATCATCTACGCGTTCCTGATGGACTACTACATTGCCGGCCTCACGGCGGGCGCGACCAAGGGCTGACCGACAAAGTCTGCGACAGGGAGAGGCCGGAGCAATGGCGGAAGTAACGCTGAACAAGGTCGTGAAGTTCTACGACAACGTCGAAGCCGTGCGCGGCATCGACCTGGGCATCAAGGACCAGGAGTTCGTGGTTCTCGTGGGCCCGTCGGGCTGCGGCAAGTCGACGACGCTGCGGATGATCGCCGGCCTGGAGGAGATCTCCGGCGGCGAGATCCTGATTGCGGGCGACGTGGTCAACGACGTGCCGCCGAAGGACCGGGACATCGCCATGGTGTTCCAGAACTACGCGCTCTACCCGCACATGACCGTGTTCGAGAACATGTCGTTCGGCCTGCGCCTGAAGCGCTTCCCGAAGGACGAGATCAAGCGCCGGGTCGACGAGGCCGCGCGCATCCTCGACATCACCGAGCTGCTTGACCGCAAGCCCAAGGCGCTGTCGGGCGGTCAGCGCCAGCGCGTGGCCATGGGTCGCGCGATCGTGCGCGACCCCAAGGTGTTCCTGTTCGACGAGCCGCTGTCGAACCTGGACGCGAAGCTGCGCGTGCAGATGCGCACCGAGATCAAGAAGGTGCACCAGAAGGTGCGCACGACGACGGTCTACGTCACCCACGACCAGGTCGAGGCGATGACGCTGGCCGACCGCGTCGTGGTGATGAACGGCGGCCGGATCGAGCAGGTCGGCGAGCCGAACGACCTCTACCATGCCCCCGCGACGCGCTTCGTCGCCGGTTTCATCGGATCGCCGGCGATGAATTTCATCCCCTGCGCGATCGAGAAGACGGCCGGCGCGCTGCGCCTGGTGCTGCATGGCGGGCTCGGCTTCGACGTGCCCGCAGACCGCACCAAGCGCTACGAGGCTTTTGTCGGCAAGCCGGGCCTCTCGCTGGGCCTCCGGCCCGAGCACATCACCGACGCGCGCAGCCCGCTCGAGCCCGGTCAGCAGGCGATGGAGGTCGACCTGACCGTCACCGAGCCGATGGGCATGGAGACGCTGGTCTATTTCGGCATCAACGGCACCGAGATCTGCGGCCGGGTGCGGCCCGACGCGGGCGCGCGCAACGGCGGCCGCATGACCCTGGCCGCCCAGCTCAACCACATGCACCTGATCGACGAAAGTTCAGGCCTGGTGGTCTAATGGCCGAGCCGGCTATTTCGCGGTGACCTGAACCACCACGTCCATGCCGATCGAGTCGGTGGGCTGTCCCTGCCAGCTGCCGGCCACAGGCGATGCCTGGGCCGGGTCGCGCACGACGGCGACCGGGATCAGGTCGGCGTCCGACACCAGCGCGTTGGTCGGGTCGAAATGGGTCCAGCCCGCCCCGGGCAGGTAGATCTGCACCCAGGCATGGGTGGCGCCGCCGCCCACCACGCCGCCGTCGGGGACCGGCACAGGTGCCGGCGAGGCAGCCGGCCCAACCTCGGAGCCCGGGGGCGACGGCACGTTGTCAGCGTTCGAAGCCGGCGTCGGTTCCGCGCCGTTTGATTGGCCCGCCGCCGGATCGCGAACGGAGTCGTAGAGATAGCCGCTGACAAAGCGCGCCGCGAGGCCGAGGCTGCGCGCGCCCTCCATCATCAGGTAGGCGAAGTCGCGGCACGTGCCGCTGCCCGTCGCCAGCGTCTCCAGCGGCGACTGCGTGCCATAGGCGTCGCGCGCCCTGTAGGTGAAGTTGTCCTTGATCGCGGCAGCCATGGCCTGGAGCACCGCCAGCGTCTCCGGCGTCGGCGACCCGCCCTTGCCGACGCCGGCGAGAAAGCCCTTGGCCCACAAGTCGACCGAGTGGTCTGGGTCCGGCACGTGGCGCTCCTGCAGCCCCGCCAGGTCGCGGATGTCGGCGGCGGAGTAGGCGAGCGGCAGGTTGCGCGCGTGCTCGTCGACCAGGTGCTCGGGATTGACGAAGGGGAAGCGCTCGACGTCCAGCGTGCTGTCGATCGCAAGCTCGGTCGCGGGCTCGGCGAAGTCGATCAGCGCCACGCTGTTGCCGAACACGTCGTACTGCCAGACCACCTGGCTCGGCGTCGGCGTGATGCCGAGAGTCGCGCCGTGCAGCTTCATCTCATGGCTGTCGCGCGGCCGCAGCATCAGCCGATGGCGGCCCAGCGTCACCGGATTCGCGTACCGGTAGGTGGTGATGTGACGCAACAGGAACCGCATGGCACCGCCGATCCTCTTCTGGACCGGCGGAGCGGATGCGGCAAGCGAATT
>JAEULC010000271.1 GCA_016792605.1 Rhodospirillales bacterium | reverse complement strand
GGGCTGCGCAAGGGCAGGATGTCGGGCGTCGCCATGACCAGCTTGCCCTTCTGATACTTGTAGATCGTATCGGAAAGGTGGTCGGTCTTCTCGAACAGGATGTGGGACATGCCGTTCTGGGCAGCCCGGCCGCCGGCGCTCATGCCGCCCGGACCCGATCCGACGATGGCGACTTTGTAGATTTCGGTCATGGGCCCCCCGCCGCGCCGATTCACCCTATGTCGCAGCGCGAAATACTGTCAACAAAACGCGTAGGGTTAATCGTCGGCCTTGCAGAACAGGCCGAAGATTGCCCTGTTCTTCATTACCGACCTGTTAACGTAAGGCTATGATCCTGCGCACATCGCGTGCGCGGACGGCGCATTCAGTCCAACCTGATTCGCAGGTTCTCGCGCGCCACGAAAGCGCCGGGCCACATTGCTCGCGCCTCGGTTTCAACCCGGCTCATGAACCGGTCGTCGTGCTCGGGGTCGTGGTGGAAGATCGCCAGCGACCGTGCGCCGGCCTGGCGGCACAGCCGGACGCCCTCCTGCCAGGTGGAATGGCCCCAGCCCACGCGCGACGGGAACTCGGCGTCGGTATAGGTGCTGTCATAGACGACCAGGTCGGCGCCGGCGATCAGCGCCAGCACCGACTCATCTGGCTTGCCCGGAGAATGCTCGGTGTCCGTGATCAGGCACATCGACCGGCCCGCATGCTCGATCCGGTAGCCGGTGGCCCCGTCCGGGTGGTTCAGCGCGGCGGTGCGGATGGTGACGTCCGGCGCCAGCTTGAAGGTCGTCCCGGCGTCGAAATCCTCGAACTCCAGCTTGGCCCGCATGGCTTCCAGCGGCACCGGGAAGAAGGGGTGCGACATCTGGCCGCCCATTACCTGGCGCAGCCCGCCATGGGGCCTGGACGCCCCGGCCATCAGCCGGAAGGTGCGGTCGCGATGGAAGGCGGGCGAGAAGAACGGGAAGCCGTTGATGTGGTCCCAGTGCGTGTGGGTCATCAGGATGGTCGCCTCGGCCACCCCCTTGCGCAGCAGCCAGTGGCCCAGGTTGCGGATGCCGGTGCCGGCGTCGAGGATGATGGTGCGGCCGCCGGCCGAGATCTCCAGGCAGGTCGTGTTGCCGCCGAAGGCCACGTGGTTCACGCTCGGGCAGGCGATGCTGCCGCGCACCCCCCAGAACTTGACCTTGAAACTCATGGGCCGTCTTTCCGTCGGTCCTTCCTGGAGCCGGCACTATACACAATTGCGACACGCAAACGGGGGCAGGTAACCATGGCTGTGCCCGCCGTCAGATCGGAACCGCCAGGTTGCCCAACCGCTTGGTCAGCTTCAGGTTTTCGCCGTAGTCGACCGGCACGGCGACGAGCGCCGGCCCCTTCTGCTTGAAGGCTTCCTTCAGCGTGGCGGCAAGGTCGCCGGCCGAGCCGACACGCTTGCCCCAGCAGCCGAAGGACTTGGCCAGCATCTCGAAATCCGGGTTCTGGAACGCCAGCTCGGAATGCCGGCCCTTGAACGAGTTCTGCTGCTTCCACTTGATCAGGCCGTACTCGCCGTCGTCCCACACCATCACCACGATGTTGAGCTTGAGCCGCGCGGCCGTCTCGAGGTCCTGCACGTTCATCAGGAACCCGGCGTCGCCGCAAATCGCCAGCACCTTGCGGTCTGGAAAGGCGATCTTCGCGCCGATGGCGCCCGGCAGGGCGAAACCCATCGAGCAGAAGCCGTTGGAGATGAGGCAGGTATTCGGCTCCTCGCACTGGTAGTAGCGCGAGATCCACATCTTGTGGGCGCCGACGTCCGACAGCAGGATGTCCGACGGCCCCATCGCCTTGCGCACATCGGACAGGATGCGCTGCGGCTTGACCGGGAAGCCCTTGTCGTCCTCCTCGGCGGAGAACTCGTCCAGCATGGCCTGGCGCAACTTGGCGCGCTTGGCGATGTCGAACACCGGCAGCTTGTTGCCGCGCTTGGCGTTGATCGCCTCGTTGATCTGCCACAGCGCGTCGGCGATGTCGCCGACCACGTCGACCGTTACCGGGTAGTGCTCGTCGATCTCGGCCGGGGCGAAGTCGACATGCACGATCTTCTTGCCGCCGGCCTTGTTCCACAGCACCGGCGAGTACTCGACCAGGTCGTAGCCGACCGCGATCACCACGTCGCACTCGTCCAGCGCCAGGTTGACGTAGTCGCGCGCCTGCAGCCCGATCGTGAACAGGCAGTGCTGGTCGCTCATCGCGACGGCGCCCTTGCCCATGAAGGTGTTGGCGACGCCGATCCCGGTCTTGCGCGCGAAGCGGCGGAGCTGACGGGCGGCGCGCTTGCGCACCGCGCCGTTGCCGGCGATGACCATCGGGTTCTTCGCCTTCAGGATCAGGTCGACGGCCTCGGCCACCGCCTTGTGATCGGCGGCGGGGCGCCGCGTGCGGACCTGCGGCAGGGCCTTGCCCTTCACGTCCTCCTCGGCCAGGTCCTCGGGCAACTCGATCAGCACCGCGCCGGGCTTCTCGGCCTCGGCCAGCTTGAACGCCTTGCGCACGATCTCGGGGATGTTCTCGGGATGGAAGATCGACTGCGACCACTTGGTGACCGGGCGGAACATGCCGATCACGTCCATCGCCTGGTGGCTTTCCTTGTGCAGCCGGCGGGTATCGGCCTGGCCGGTGATCGCCACCAGGGGGGCGCGGTCCATGTTGGCGTCGGCGACGCCGGTGATCAGGTTGGTGGCGCCGGGCCCCAGCGTGGCCAGGCAGACCCCGGCCTTGCCGGTCAGCCGGCCATAGACATCGGCGATGAACGCCGCGGCCTGCTCGTGGCGGCACAGCACGAACTGGATCTTGCTGTCGAGCAGCGAGATCATCAGGTCGGCATTCTCTTCGCCCGGCAGACCGAATATATGGGTCACCCCCTCGGCCTCGAGGCAGCGCACGAACAGATCCGACGCTTTCATTGCATTCCCCCCATCCCCGCCGCTGCGGGGCTGCGCCAGTATCCTTGCCCTATGCGCCAACCGTCAACAATAGCTGCGACTTTCGCCAAGCGGCGCATGATTGCCTCAAAGTGGATGTAAAATCGTCACGGGGTTCGATCTTGGAGAGCAAAAGCATGACTTGCGATATGACGGACGTCACAGCCCTCCAGCGGCGGATCGCCGGGCTGGAGCGGACAAACCGGGTCGCGGCGGGCATCGCCGGGGCCCTGGCTCTGGCCGGGCTGGCGCTATGGTCGACCGGCAGCCTTCGGGCCGCGTCCGGCGAGGTGGCGACCAGCCGCCTGGTGCTGACCGACGCGGCCGGCGGCACCCGCGCGATCCTGTCGGTGGTCGAGGGATTCGGGCCGTCGCTGGTGATCTATGGCGAGAACGGCAAGGCGGGCGCCGCCCTGGCCTTCCCGCCCGAGGGTCCGACCCTGGCGATGTACGACCGCAACGGCCAGCTCCGCCTGCGCATGGCGGCAACCGAGGGGACCGGCCCCAGCCTGGTGCTCAACGATGCGAAGCGCCGCCCGCGCGCGCAACTATCGGTGATCGGCGAGACCCCCGGACTGGTGCTGCTGAACGATGCCGGCCAGCCGACCTGGAAGACGCCTTGAGCCTGGGTCCGGGCACGGAGATTCTGGTCGACATCAGCGGGCTCGGGGCGCGCGGCGACGGGATTGGCTCGGTCGACGGCGCGGCCATCTACGTCCCCTTCACCGCGCCCGGCGACCGGGTTCGTGTACGCCTCGGTACGAAACGCGGCGACGGCTGCGCGGGCGAGGTCCTGGCCTGGGAACGGAGATCTGCCGCCCGCCGGGAGCCGCCCTGCCCGGTGTTCGGGCGCTGCGGCGGCTGCGCCTGGCAGCACCTGTCGCCGGCACTCTATGCCCGCACCAAGCGCGACCTTCTGATCGAAGCCCTGGCGCGGCAGGGCCTCGTGGCCACCACGGCATTTCCCGTCGACGCGACCCGGATCAGCCCGCCGGGCGACCGCCGCCGCGTGCGCTTCGCCGGCGAGCGGTCGGCGCGCGGCGTCGTCCTGGGCCTCCATGTGCGCGGCGGGCACGCGCTGGTCGACCTGTCGGACTGCGCGGTCGCGGCGCAGGGAATCGTGGCCCTGCTGGCGCCGGCCCGGGCGGTCGCGGGCGCGCTCGACGCGCTGCAGCCCGGCCGCAGGCCGGCGGCGTTCCAGCTCGCGGTCACCCTGACCGACAGCGGCCCCGACCTGACCTGGACCCTGCCCGCCGCCCCCGGCCTCGCCGACCGGGAACGGCTGGCAGGCTTTGCCGAGGCCAACCGGATCGCGCGCGTCTCGTGGCGCAGGGCCGCGAACGGCGACGACGCCGGCCCGGCGGAGATGCTGCTGCAGCGCGCGCCGGCGCAGCTTCGCATCGGCTCGGCCCAGGTCGAGCTGCCGCCGGACGCCTTCCTGCAGGCGGGGATCGAGGGCGAGCGCGCGCTCGTCGAGCTGGTCCTGGACGCTGTCGACGCGGCGTCGCGCGGGCCGGTCGCCGACCTGTTCGCCGGCTGCGGGACTTTCAGCCTGCCGCTCGCGGCCAGGCGCGCCGTCCACGCCGCGGACGGGGATGCGGCCTCGATCGCGGCGCTCGACCAGGCGGCGCGGCATGGCGGCCTGACCCGCCTCACGGCCGAGCGCCGCGACCTGATGCGCCGCCCGCTGCACGTGGAGGAGTTAAAGAAGTTCGCCGCCGTGGTGTTCGACCCGCCGCGCGCCGGCGCGCTGGCCCAGGCGCAGGAACTGGCCCGTTCCAAGGTGCCGGCGGTCGTGGCGGTGAGCTGCGATCCGGCGACCCTGGCGCGGGACCTGAAAATCCTGGTCGACGGGGGCTACGCGATCGAGCGCGTCGTCCCCATCGACCAGTTCCTGTGGTCGCCCCGGATCGAGGCGGTCGCGATGCTGCGACGCCCGACCCGGCGCTAGTTACTTGCCCGTGTAGCCGACGCAGACCTGGCGCTGCTCGCCCATGCCCGAGATGCCCAGGGTGACGACGTCGCCGGGCTGCAGCCAGATCGGATTGGGCTTCTTGCCCATGCCGACGCCCGGCGGCGTGCCGGTGATGATCACGTCGCCCGGCTCGAGCGTGATGAAGTCGCTGATATAGCTGACGATGGTCTTGACGTCGAAGATCATCGTCTTGGTGTTGCCGCTCTGCATGCGCTTGCCGTTGACGTCGCACCAAAGGTCCAGCGCCTGCGGGTCCTTCACCTCGTCCGACGTCAGCACGTAGGGGCCCATCGGCGCAAAGCCGTCGCAGAACTTGCCCTTGGTCCACTGGCTGCCGCCGCGGTCGATCTGGAACGCGCGCTCGGAAACGTCGTTGCAGATCGTGTAGCCCGCGACATGGCCGAGCGCCTTGTCCTTGGTCACGTAGCGCGCCTTCTTGCCGATCACGACGGTCAGCTCGACCTCCCAGTCCATCTTGGTCGCGCCGCGCGGGAACTGGATCTTGTCGTTCGGGCCGGCATAGGCGTTGGCGGTCTTGATGAACAGCACCGGCTCCTTCGGCACCGGCACCCCGGCCTCGGCGGCATGGTCGGCGTAGTTCAGGCCGACGCAGATCAGCTTGCCGGTCGGGCTGACCGGCGTGCCGAGCCTGGGCTTGCCCGCGACCTTCTTCAGCTTTTCGGGCTTCAGCGCCTTGAGCTTGCGCAGGCCCGCCGGCGACAGCGTCTCGCCGTCGATATCCTTCACCACGCGCGACAGGTCGCGGATCGCGCCGGACGCGTCCAACATGCCCGGCTTCTCGCGCCCCTTCGGGCCATAGCGCAGCAATTTCATCGTTTCCCCCTGGAACGAGCGGTTTCCTGATGGCCGGGACATTAGCGTCGGGCTTTGCCCCAGGGCAAGCACCGCATGGCGCGGAGGGGCCATGCGCCATGATTCTGCCATGACCGGAAGCCCATGATACGGTGTTCTCGTCTTCCACTGCGATCCTGACCATGATTCGTCGCACGATCTGCCTCGTGGCGCTGCTGCTGGCCGCGATCCTGAGCCCGCTGGCCGCGCCGCCGGCGGCGGCCCAGCAGGCCGAGTCCGACCAGCGGATGTTCAGCCAGCTGGCCACCGAATGGCTGGCGCAGCTCGATCGCCTGACCCTGGCCGTCGCCCGGGCCGGCATGACCTCGGCCGAGGCACGGCTCTACCGCGAGGAACTGGCAAAGCTGCGCGATGCCGCCGTGGCGCAGCGCGCCGCCAACGAGGCCCAGGTCCAGTCGACCAGGGCCCTACTGGACGCGCTGGGTCCCGCTCCCGCGGCCGATGCCCCGCCCGAGGCGCCCGCCGTCGCCGCCCAGCGCAAGGAACTGACCGAGAAGATCGGCTCCTTCGAAGGCCGCGCGCGCCAGGCCGAGCTGGCGATCCGGCGCTGCGACAACCTGCTGGCGCAGCTCTCCTCGGCCGAGCGCACGGCCTTCGCCGAGCGCCTGATGCAGACCGGCCCGATCCCGCTCCTGCCCACGGTGCTGATCGACGCGGGGATCGAGCTGGTCGACACCGTGATGCTGGGGCTGCGCCGCGCCGCGCAGCAGGTGGAGATCTTCAACGCCAGGGGATTCTGGCCGCAGTTCGCCATCGTCGTGCTGATCGTGCTGTTCGCCGTGGCGGTCGAGCGGGGGCCGGTGCGCAAGTGGATCACGCGCAATTTCGGCCGGCAGCCCGACATCGCCGAGCCCACCTATGCAAGGCGGATGATGGCCGCATCGGCCGAGGGCGTGGCGATCGGCCTGCTGCCGGCCGTCGTGCTGCTGGGCGCGGTCTGGCTGGGGGTCAGCCGCGGGCTGATCGAGGGGCGCGCGGTGGCGGTCGTCTCCGGCGCGGCATCCGCGCTCGCCTTCTCGCTGATCGCCGCCGCGGTGGTCTCGGCGGCACTGGCGCCCGACGCGCCCGCATGGCGCATGATCGCGATCAACGACGCCCAGGCGCGTTCGCTCAGCCGACGGCTGAAGCTGCTCGTTGCGATCTTCGCCTTCGACATCGCGGTCGACCTGATGGCGTCGACCCTGGGCGTGCCCGAGGCGCTGGGCGCTGTCTACAATCTGGTGTCGAACTCGGCGATCGCGCTGGTGCTGTTTGCGGTCACCCAGCCGGGCCTGTGGCACCGGGCCGGCCCGTCACCCGGCGGCGGCGCGCCGGCGCAGGTCGAAGGCGAACCCGACGAGCCCACGCCGCTGTCGGCCAGCGCGATGCGCTGGCTGCGCTTCAGGCTCGTGGCCTCGTGCCTGATGCTGGCGGTGCCGGTCCTGGCCCTGCTCGGCTACGGCGCGATGGCGAACTACCTCGTCAACGCGCTGGTATGGTCGGCACTGCTGATCGTCGCCTACCTTGCGCTGCGCGCCTTCGCGCAGGAGATCGCCACCGTCACGCTCGACGCCGGCACGCGGCCCGGCAACTGGGCCCGCCGGTCGCTGCTGCTCGACGACAGCCAGGCCGAGCGCCTGCGCGCGTGGATGCAGATCCTGGTCGACACCGGGCTGTCGATCACCGGCATCCTGATCCTGCTGCCGATCTGGGGCGTCAGCCTGGACGACATCGTCACCTGGCTGCGGCGGATCATGGGCGGGGTGTCGATCGGCCGCTACACGCTCGCGCCGGGCGAGGCGCTGGCCGGGTTGATGGTCTTCGCCGCGCTCTACGTTGCCACGCGCCTGGCGCAGCGCTTCCTGAGCGAGCGCGTGCTGCCGCAGACCCGGCTCGACCGCGGCGCGCAGGATTCGATCCGCGCCAGCGTCGGCTATCTCGGCATCACCGTCGCGATCCTGCTCGGCGTCTCGGCGATGGGCATCGACCTCAGCAACATCGCGCTGATCGCCGGCGCGCTGTCGGTCGGTATCGGCTTCGGGCTGCAGAACATCGTCAACAACTTCGTCTCGGGCCTGATCATGCTGGCCGAGCGGCCGGTCAGGATCGGCGACGTGATCCGCGTCGGCGACCAGACCGGCAGCGTGCGCGCGATCAACGTGCGGGCCACCGAGGTCGAGACCGGCGAGGGCGCCACCGTCATCGTGCCGAACTCGCTGATCGTCTCGGCGCCGGTCATCAACCTGACGCACAAGAACGGCACCACCCGGGTCGACATCAAGCTCGGCGTCTCCTACGACAGCGACCCGTCCAAGGTGATCGAGGTACTAATGCAGTGCGCGCGCGCCAACCGGATGGTGCTGACCCTGCCGCAGCCGATGGTCGAGTTCGCCAATTTCGGCCCGTCCGCGCTGGAGTTCATACTGAAATTCTACGTCGCCGAGCTGGCCCAGATCGCGCCGACCAGCAACGAGCTCAGGATCGCGATCCTGCGGGCGTTCCGCGAACAGGGCATCGCGTTCGCCTATAACCGCCTCGACCTGCAGATGCTGGATGCGACCGGCACCGCGCTCCCGGGCCCCCTGGCGGCTGCGGCGAAGACCGACTATACACGCCCGGCATGACCGACCCCTCGCCCGTTCCCGCCCGCCCGCTTGCCGTCGTTGTCGTGGGCCATGTCGACCATGGCAAGTCCACGCTGGTCGGCCGGCTGATCAATGACACGGGCATGCTGCCGGAGGGCCGGCTGGAGTCGATCCGGGCGATGTGCGACCGCCGCGGCATGCCGTTCGAGTGGGCGTTCCTGATGGACGCCTTCAAGGCCGAGCGCGACCAGGGCATCACCATCGACACGACGCAGATCTGGTTCAAGACGGCCAAGCGCGACTACGTGCTGATCGACGCGCCGGGCCATCGCGAGTTCCTGCGCAACATGATCACCGGCGCCTCGGCGGCGGACGCCGCCGTGCTGCTCATCGACGCCCAGCAGGGCGTGCGGCAGCAGTCGCGCCACCACGGCTACCTGCTGCACCTGCTGGGCATCCGGCAGGTCGTGGTCATCATCAACAAGATGGACGCGGTGGCGTTCGCTGCCGAGCGCTACGCGTCGATCCGCGACACCTACCGCGACTACCTTGGCGCGCTGGGCATCGCGCCGGCCGCGTTCATTCCCGTGGTCGCGCGCGACGGCGACAACCTGGTCGAGCGCTCGACCCGCATGGATTGGTATGACGGCCCGACCGTGACCGAGGCGCTGGACGAATTCAGCGCCGAGACGCCAGATGCCGCCCTCCCCCTGCGCCTGCCGCTGCAGGACGTCTACAAGTTCGACGACCGCCGCATCCTGGCCGGCCGGGTGGAGAGCGGGCGCCTCAAGGTCGGCGACCGGCTGCTGTTCTCGCCCAGCAACAAGACGGCGCGGGTGGCGTCGATCGAGGCCTGGCACGTGCCCGCGCCGCCGACCGAGGCAACGGCCGGTCAGTCGATCGGCATCACGCTCGACGAGCAGATCTTCGTCGAGCGCGGCGAGATCGCCAGCCATGTCGACAACCCGCCGATCGAGACCACGGTGTTCCGCGCCCGCCTGTTCTGGATGGCGCCGGAGAAGCTCGCCGTCGGCCAGGAGGTCGAGGTGCGGGTCGCGACCCGCGCCTTCAAGGCGGTCGTGCAGGCGATCGAGCGCATCGTCGACACCGAGACGCTGGAGGAGAGCCTGGGCGAGTCGGTGCCGCGCGACGGCATCGCCGACGTGGTCCTGCGCGCGCGCCAGCTGGTCGCGCTGGACGAGTACAAGCGGCTGAAGCGCACCGGGCGCTGCGTGATCCTGGACAAGGGCGGCATCGCCGGCGGCGGCCTGATCCGCATGGACGGCTACCCCGACCAGCGCCGGCTGGTGACGCCGCGCAGCGGCAACCTTACCGGGGTGGAGCACCGGGTGAGCGCGGCGGCGCGGGCCCAGCGCAACGGCCACCGCGGCGGCGTGCTGTGGTTCACGGGGCTGAGCGGCTCGGGCAAGTCGACGCTTGCGATGGAGGTTGAGCAGCGCCTGTTCCAGATGGGCTACCAGGTCTACGTGCTGGACGGCGACAACATCCGCGGCGGACTCAACGCCAACCTGGGCTTCTCGCCCGACGACCGGGCGGAGAACATCCGCCGGGTCGGCGAGGTGGCGGCGCTGTTCGCCGACGCCGGCACGATCGCGATCGCCGCCTTCATCTCGCCCTATCGCGCCGACCGCGAGCGCGCCCGCGCCGCCGGCCGCACTACCCAGTTCCACGAGGTCTTCATCAAGGCCGATCTCGCGGTCTGCGAGACCCGCGATCCCAAGGGCCTCTACAAGAAGGCCCGCGCCGGCCAGATCCAGGAATTCACCGGCATCTCGGCGCCCTACGAGGAGCCGGACCATCCCGAGCTCACCGTCGACACCGGCAGGGCGGCGATCGCCGCCTGCGCCGAGCAGATCGTCGCCTATGTCGTCGCCAACTTCGCGATGAAGGCCTGACCGGCCTATTCCAGGATCGCGCCTATTCCAGAATCGCGTAAGCCTCGATCTCGACGAGGCAGGACGGCCGCAGCAGGGCGGTGACCGCCACCAGCGTGCTGGCGGGCAGGATGCCGCCGAACACCTCGCGATGCGCCCGCGCGACCTTGTCGGCGTCCGCCATGTCGGTCACGTAGACCACCGTGCGGACGACGTCCTTGAACGAGGCGCCGGCCTCCTCCAGCGCCTTGCCGACGATCTTCAGCACCGCGACCGCCTGCCCGTAGCAGTCCTGTTCGTCGTCCGGCGGCCGGGCCGTGGTGCCGGACACGTGCACCTGGTTGCCCACGCGCACGGCCCGCGAATAGCCGTAGACCGGCTCGAACGGTCCACCGGACGGAATGTTCAGGCGCGGCATCCACTCCCCCTGGCGATCAATCCCCGATCAGCACGAAACCCGCCCAGAACACCGGGTGCGCGTTGCTGCGCTGGGCCAGCAGCTTCATTTGCGACCGGCGCGCAGCTTCGGCACGGGTGAGCTTGGAATCGGCCGCGAGTTCGGAAAAGATGCCCGTCGTGAGCGTCGTGGTCTGCTCCGACGGCACCGGAAAGGACGCAGCGTAGAGCGACCGGGCGCCGGCATAGAAGAACGCGCGCGTCAGCCCCGACAGGCTTTCGCCGCCCAGCCTGCCGTCCGGCGCGGCCGAGTTGCAGGCCGACAGGATGACGAACTCGGCGTTGAGCTTGAGGTTGGCGATCTCGCTGGCATCGAGCAGCCCGTTCTCCTTCTCCGTGGCCTGCGCCGGCGGGGTCAGGGCCAGGGCGGGCTCGATGTCGCAGGGCAGGTCGCTCGGCAGCAGGCCATGGGTCGCGAAGGCGATCACGCGGTAGTCCTGGAGCTTCGTCGCCTGGACGCGGGTCTCGGTCGCGGCATCGCCCAGCACCACCGAGGAGGCGGACGCCTTCAGCGTGCGCGCCATAGCGCTGAGCTCGGTCGCGGTCTCGGGCAGCGGCTCCAGTAGGCGCAGCAGCCGCGCCACGCTCTCGCCCTTGTCGCGGCAGGTCACGCCGAGTTCGAGCCGCGCCGCGAGGTCGCCGGGCTTGCCCGAAAAGCTCGGCGCGCCAAAGCCGATGAAGGGCTGCGGCGCCGGCCGTGCCTTCGCCGCGCCGCGCAATGCCCGGAAGGCCTCGATCGACGGAATGATGCCGAGCGCATGCTTCCTGATCAGCCAGGACGCGCCGGCGTAGTCGCCCTGCCGCGGCGGCTCGGTCACCAGCATCGCCGGCGGCAGGGCCAGCATCGCGCCCGCCGGCACCAGGATCAATTGCCGCACGCCGGCCAGCTCGGCCTCGAGCGGCTGCAGCAGCGCGCGGTAAAGCTTGTGCGACAGCTCCAGGTCGAACTGCGCCTCGCCCTTGCTGAAGTCGATGCCGTTGCGCAGCTCGCGCACGACCGTGTCGAGCGCCTTGCGCGACAGGGCCACGGCATGGGCCTTCACCTTGCCGTCGCGCAGCAGGAACACGATCGTACCCTGGTCCGAGGTCATCATCGACACCAGCGCCTCGCCCGGCGCCAGCAGCTTCGCCACCGTCGCGACGCTGGCGGGTTCCGGCGACTGCAGCGCCGCGTAGGCCGGGAACTCACGCTTCAGGCGCTGGTCCAGCTTCTCGATCGCGGCGCTGTCCTCGACGATCCGGCGCTTCAGATTGCCTTCGGCGACGGCGCTGCGCGTGTCGATCGACTTCGACATCTCGTGGGCCAGGTCCTCGCGGGCCTGGTCCATGCGCTGGTAGGCGTCCTGCAGGTCGCGCGCCAGCTGGGACAATTCCGGCGTCGTCGCCGCCAGGCGCAGCGACATCTGCGCGATCGCCTGGGCCGTGGCGCCGCCGCGGGGCGCCTGGGCGGCGCGGAACGCTTCGTCGGCCAGCGCCTGCTCCTGGGCGGGCACGGCACGCCCCTGGCGCAGCGCGGCGAGGACGTAGCCGGCGAAATCGTTGGTGTCGGCGTCGGCCCGGGCGCGGCGGTCGCCGATCACCGTGGACGACATGCGCCGCCAGGCAGCGAGCGCCGTGTCGGGCCGTCCAGCGGCTTGTTCGATTTCGGCCGCTTGCGCGAAAGCGCGGGCCAAGGGCCGCGACGGCCCGAAGATCGCCTCGCGCAGGCCGATGAGCTGGGTGTTCAGGCGCCGCGCGTCGTCGAACCGGCCGGCGCGCTTGGCGACCTCGGCCTGCAGCTCGATCGCCTCGGCGACCCACCAGTGCTGGCTGCCATAGGCGGCGCCGAAATTGAGCCGCGCCTCCTGCACCGTGCGGTCGGCGCGCGCCAGGTCGCCGGTCTTCATTGCCAGCGCCGCCTCGGCGTAGAGGCTGTGCGCCAGGGCATCGCGCGCCTCGCGCCGCTCGCGGCGGATCTTGGTGGACTGGGCGACCAGGTCGAGCGCCTGGGGATAGCGCCCCTGCAGTTCTTGCTGGAACCCGCGATAGACCAGCAGGCGGGGATAGTGGTCGGGATCGGAGGAGCGCCGGGTCAGCGGCTCGGCGCGCTGGAACAGGCGGTCGGCCTCCTCGAAGCGCGACTGGTTGGCGACGTTGAGGGCGAGATGCGCCAGCGTGTCGCCCAGCGCCGGGTTCTGCGCGCCCATCGCGCGCTCCTGGGCGTCGAGGATCTGGCGCCAGGCGTCCTCGGCGCGGCTGTAGTCGCGCAGGCTGTTGTAGCCGTTGGCGAGGTCGCGCAGCTTGTCGACCTTGCCGATGTCGAGCATGCCGATCAGGCCGAGCGAACTGCCGACCGACTGCTCGAGCTCGGCGATGCGGCGGCGCATGTCGGTCGGCTCCGGCGGCGGCGCGGCGCCGAGCTTCTCGACGGCCACGCGCTGCGCCAGGTCCAGCGCCGTCATGTGGCCCGAGGCGAAGACCATCGCCCGGTCGCGCCGGGCGGCCAGCACAAAGCGTGGCCAGCCGTCGCCGCCGGCGCAGCTGCGCACCGCCCCCTCGCCGCCCGAGGACAGCGGCAGGGAGCGGACCGGCCCGCTGCAGGTCAGCCCGGGCGCCAGCGCGCGCAACGCGCCCTGGTCTTCCAGCAGGTCCTTCGGGTCCTTGCGCTGCTCCAGCGCGCTGACATCCGCCGCCGGCGTCGCCACGCCGCCGCAGAAGATTCCTGTGCGCGCGCCGCCCTCGGCCAGCACGCAATCCTCGCCGGTCAGGTTCTTGCCGACCGGCCGTCCACCGGACTGCGCCAATGCCGCGGCGGGCCCGAGCGCGAACAAGACCGCGAGGCGGAAGGTCCAGCGTTGCAGGGTCATTTGCCTCCCTCCTGCGCGCGAAGCTGAAGCATCTGGTAATCGGCGTAGTTCAATTCCATGCGGATATGGTCGGCGCGGTTGCAGCGCAGGTAGACCGCACGGTTGCCCTGCTCGATCTGCACCATGACCTCGCGGTCGGTTTGCGCGGCGAGCTGCGGAAGGCCGTAGCGGCCAAGGAATCCCTGCACCGAGTTCAGGTGATTCACGCATTCCGGCATCGACGAGAAATCGACCGAGCGCGCCACGATTCCGGCCACCAGGCCTGAGCGCGGCGTCACGACCACGAAGTAGTCGCGAAACAGGTAGAGCGGGTAGGAGGGCTGGAACCGCACCGCCTCGGTGTTGCCGGACAGGCGTACCGTGCCCTGGGCCATGCGCCCGTCGAAGGGCTGGCCGAGCGCGACGCCGAAGTCGCCGTAGATCGCTTCCTGCGCCGCGACGGGCCCGGCAAGCGCCAGCAGCGCCAGCGCGGCGGCCGCGCGGATCACGCCTTGGCCGGCGCCCATGACAGCATCGCCTCGAACATCTTCTTCAGCACCGGCTGGATCCTGGCCGCCAGATCCTCTCGGTAGGTCCAGGGCGGCGCCTCGTCCATGTAGACGGACTGCGCCATCTCCAGCTGCACGGCATGGTAGCCCTCGGCCGGCCGGCCGTAGTTCCGGGTGATGAAGCCGCCCTTGAAGCGGCCGTCGACGACCTGGGTGAATTCGTTGCTGCGCATCGCCTCGGCGACCCGCCCGATCAGCGCCAGGTCGGCGCTGCTGCCGCTGCCGGTGCCGAGGTTGAGGTCGGGCAGCTTGCCTTCGAAGAAGCGCGGCACGTGGCTGAGGATTGAATGCGCGTCGAACAGCAGCGCCACGCCGAAACGCTTCTTCAGCCGCCGCAGCTCGGCGTCGAGCACGTCGTGGTAGGGCCGCCAGTAGCGCTCGACGCGCTTGGCCACCGCCGCCTGATCGGGCGCCTTGCCCTCGGCATAGATCGGGGCGCGGTCGAAGCGCGAGGTCGGGCAGACCTCGGTATTGTCCGCGCCCGGATAGAGCGGCTTGCCGTGCGGATCGCGGTTCAGGTCGACGACGTAGCGCGAATGCGTGGCGAGCAGTACGCCCGCACCCATCGCGCGCGCGAAGTCGTAGAGCCGGTCCATGTGCCAGTCGGTATCCGGTACTTCGCGCCCCGCCTCGGTCATGTCCTGGGCCAGGTGGGCGGGGATATGCGTGCCGACATGCGGCGCGCTGACCAGCAGCGGCGTTTCTCCGGCCATGAACCGGAACGCCGGCTCCATCAGGCGGCCTCCGCCAGGGGCACGCTTTCGCCGCGCCGGATGGCACCGATGCAGGGAT
>JAEULC010000251.1 GCA_016792605.1 Rhodospirillales bacterium | reverse complement strand
GCCAGCGGCCGCGGCAAGCTGGTGCCGGCCAAGCTCGTGCCGCCGGATGAGCAGCCGGATGCCGAGTACCCGATGGTGCTGACGACGGGCCGCCAGCTCGAGCACTGGCACACCGGCGCCATGACGCGACGGGCGACGACGCTCGATGCGCTCGAGCCCAGCGCGATTGCCTGCATCTCGCGCGGCACGATCGCCAAGCTCGGCATCGAGCCCGGCGGGCGGGTACGCGTGTCGACGCGGCGGGGCACGGTGGAGCTCGACGCGCGCCAGGACGATGCGGTGCCGGACGGCGTGATCTTCATTCCGTTCTGCTACAACGAGGCGGCGGCCAACTTGCTGACCAACCCGGCGCTCGACCCGTTCGGCAAGATCCCGGAGTTCAAGTTCTGCGCGGCCAGGATCGAAGCGGTCGCCGCATCGGCGCAAGCGGCGGAATAAGCGCCAGAAAACCCGGAGCGGCGAATAAATATTCTCCCGCTCCTGCCTTAATCAAATAGTAGGGGGTAAGGTGCCGCCGCCCCCAATATTTACGATTCTCGCCCTGATTCGCGCTGTGGAAAATCCTATTATACCAGCGAATCCAACTCGCTGCCGGCGACTCTTTAGCACATTGTTAAGGTTAACGTCCTAGCCTCGCTGCTGGGTCGGGTGGTTGCGGTTAGGCAGATCGCCCGGGGTTTTCGATCGGCAGCGAGGCGCCACGAAGGGGCCGACACTGCCGGGCCAGGGCCTTGGAAACGAGGCTGCGGCCAAGAGGACGGTCCAGGACGGGTGTCCTCGCACCAGGGACGGCAGGGCAGCAGGACTGCGCCCTGCCGTTCCCGTTTGCGGCCTTCCGCCGCTGGCACGCGCAGTGCTAGCGTTCCCCCATCGCGAGGCACAGCGATCAGGGGGTAGTCATGAACAAGCTCGATCGACGCATGCTTCTTGCCGGCATGGGGGCCGCGGCCCTGGTCGCGACCAGTGGCGCGGGGCTGGCGTTGCACCAGGCGCGGGCGCAGGGCGCGCCGCGCAAGATCGTGCCCAACCTGCGCAGCGCGCTGATCGTCGTCGACGTGCAGAACTGCTTCACGCCCGGCGGCAGCCTGGCGGTCAAGCAGGGCGACGAGATCGTCCCGCTGATCAACAGGATCTCGAAGGGTTTCACCAACGTGGTGATCACGCAGGACTGGCACACGCCGGGCCACGTGTCCTTCGCCTCGACGCATGGCAAGAAGCCGTTCGAGCAGGTCGACCTGCCCTACGGCAAGCAGACGCTCTGGCCCGACCACTGCGTGCAGGGGACCGAGGGCGCGGCGCTGCACAAGGACCTGTCGATCGCCCATGCCCAGCTCGTGATCCGCAAGGGTCACAACAAGAACGTCGACAGTTACTCGGCCTTCCTCGAGGCCGACCGCAAGACCCCGACCGGCCTCGCCGGCTACCTCAAGGCGCGCAACATCAACCGCGTCTTCGTGTGCGGCCTCGCTACCGATTTCTGCGTCGCCTGGACCGCGCTCGACGCACGCAAGGCCGCGTTCGAGGCCTACGTGATCGAGGATGCCTGCCGCGGCATCGACCTGATGGGATCGCTGGGGCGCGCCTGGGCCGACATGAAGAAGGCCGGCGTGCATCGCATCCAGTCCACGGACATCGCCACCGCCTGAAGGTATATATCCCCGGGCATCTTGCCCGTGGAAATTGTTCGCGGGTGACGGAACCTGTCGGTGGCCCATACGTTCTGTTGAACGGAATGGGACACGATGGATTTGTTGCCAAGGCCCGGCGACCGCTGGGCGCTTTTTCTTGACCTGGACGGCACGCTGCTGGATTTGGCCCCACGGCCGGACCTGGTGACGGTTCCCCATGGCCTGATCGCGCTGCTGAATCGCCTCAGCGAGGCGCTGGACGGCGCGATCGCCGTGGTCAGCGGCCGCCCGCTGGGCGAGGTGGACGCCATCCTGCAGCCCTGGCGGTTCAGCGGCGCCGGCGAGCATGGCGCCTTCTGCCGGCTGCCGACGGGCGCGGTCGTGTCGTCGGAGCCGGCGCCGCCCCCGGCGGCCTGGCGTGCACGGGTCGACCGCTTCGGCGCGGAGCATCCCGGCATTGTCGTCGAGCAGAAGTCCTCGGCGATCGCGGTCCACTACCGCGCGCTGCCGGAGATCGAGCCCGCGCTCCTAGCCCTGCTGCAGTCGATGGTGCCGCCGGACAGCGCCCACTTCGCGCTCTCGCCGGCGCATATGTGCTGGGAGGTCCGCCCGCGCGGGATCGACAAGGGCGCGGCAGTCCGCCGCCTGATGCGCGAGATGCCGTTTCTCGGTCGCACGCCCGTGTTCGTGGGCGACGACGTGACCGACGAGGACGGCATGCGCGCCGCCGAAGCGCTGGGCGGCATCGGCATCGACGTGCGCCAGCGGTTTCCGACCGGCGCCGCGGGCGTGCGGTCCTGGCTTGCGACCCTCGATCGGCAGCTTTCGGCGCAGGTGCACGCATGAACCCGCTCGACCTCGCCGTGATCGGCAATTGCAGCATCGCCAGCATCGTCAACCCGGTCGGCCGGCACGTCTGGTTCTGCTTCCCGCGGCTCGACGCCGACCCGGTGTTCTCGGCCCTGGTCGACGGCGACGCGCCCGAATGGGGCTACATGGAAGTCGTGCTGGCCAGGCAGGCGCGCGCCGAGCAGCGCTACCTCCACAACACGGCGGTACTGGAGACCGTGCTGACCGACGACAAGGGTGGCGGGGTGCGCATCACCGACTTCGCGCCGCGCTTCCGCCGCTTCGGCCGCATCTTCCGGCCGCCAATGCTGGTGCGCCGGATCGAGCCGGTCGGCGGCCACCCGCGCATCACGGTGCGGATTCGGCCGCATTTCGGCTACGGCGCCGAGCGGCCCGAGCGGCGCACCGGCAGCAACCACCTGCGCTTCGTCGCCTCGGGCATGTCGATCCGGGCGACGACCGACCTCGCCGTGTCGTACCTGGCCGAGGAGGTGGAGTTCCTGCTCGACCGGCCGGGGCACATCCTGCTGGGCCCGGACGAGACCATCGCCGAGGCGCCGCACGCGGTGACGCGCGATTTCCTGGAGGATACCACGTCGTACTGGCAGGACTGGACGCGCTACCTGTCCGTGCCGTTCGAATGGCAGCAGGCCGTGATCCGCGCCGCCATCACCCTCAAGATGTGCGCCTTCGAGGAAACCGGCGGCATCGTCGCCGCGCTGACGACGTCGATTCCCGAGGCGCCGGGCACCGAACGCAACTGGGACTACCGCTTCTGCTGGCTGCGCGACGCCTTCTTCACCGTCCATGCGCTGAACCGCCTGGGCGCGACCAAGACGATGGAAGAGTATGTCCGCTACCTGTTGAACGTCGTGCTTTACGAGGAGGATCGCCGGCCCGCACCGGTCTACCCGATCGTCCCGGGCACGCCGATGGCGGAATGGAGCGCGGGCAAGCTCAAGGGCTTCCTGGGCATGGGGCCGGTGCGCGTCGGCAACGCCGCGGTCGACCAGATCCAGAACGATATCTACGGCTCGGTGATCCTGGCAGCGAACCAGATGTTCTACGACCAGCGCCTGCCCGCGCCGGGCGGGGTCGAGCTCTACCGCCAGCTCGAGCGCGTCGGCAAGATCGCGATCGAGGTGGCGTTCGAGCCCGACGCGGGCCTGTGGGAATATCGCGGGCGCGTCCACATCCACACCTTTTCCTCGGCCATGTGCTGGGCGGCGGTGAACGGGCTGCGGCGCGTCGCCAAGCGCCTGGGGCTGGAGGAGGAGCGCCAGCGCTGGACCGAGGCGGCGGAGAAGCTGCGCGCCGAGATCCTGGAGCGCGCCTGGAGTCCCGAGCGCAATAGCTTCGTCGCCAGCCTGGACGGCGGGGGGCTGGACGCTTCGCTGCTGCTGCTGCCGGAAATCGGCATCGTCCCGGCGACCGATCCGCGCTTCCTCGGCACGCTGCAGGCGATTGAGCGCGGGCTGCTGCATGACGGCCTGGTCTACCGCTACGACACCGCCGACGATTTCGGCCTGCCCGAGACGGCGTTCCTGGTCTGCACGCTCTGGTACGTGGATGCGCTCGCCGCCGCCGGGCAGCGCGACAAGGCGCGCCAGGTGTTCGAGCGCGTGCTGGCGATGCGCAACCATGTCGGCCTCCTGTCCGAGGACGTCGATCCGCGCATCGGCCAGCTCTGGGGCAATTTCCCGCAGACCTACTCGCTGGTCGGGCTCATCGTCAGCGCGATGCGCCTCAGCCGGACCTGGGAGGACGGGCTGTGGCACGTCTAGTCCTCGTCTCCAACCGCGTGCCGTCGCCGCAGGATCGCGGGGTGAAGTCCGGCGGCCTCGTCGCCGCGCTCAGCGAGGCGATGTCGGGCGGCCTATGGTTCGGCTGGAGCGGCCAGGTCGCCGACCGTACCGAAAGCAAGGCGCAGGTCAGGCGCGTCCGCGGCACGGTGTACGCGACCATCGACCTGGGCAAGCAGGACTACGACGACTACTACGTCGGCTTCGCCAACTCGACCCTGTGGCCATTGCTGCATTTCCGCCTGGGCCTGATGGAGTTCGACCGGCCGCAATACGAGGCCTACCAGTCGGTCAACCGGGCCTTCGCCGCCGCGCTGGTGCCGCAGCTGAAGCCCGACGACATCGTCTGGGTCCACGACTACCACTTGATCCCGTTGGCGCGCGAACTGCGGGCCCTGGGCGTCAGGAACAAGATCGCCTTCTTCCTGCACGTGCCCTTCGTGCCGCCGAGCGTGTTCGCCGTGCTGCCCAAGGGATCGGAGCTGCTCGCCGCGCTGTGCGACTACGACCTGGTCGGCGTGCAGACCGTGACCGACCTGCGCAACCTGCTGGATTGCGTGCGCGAGCTCCTGGGGCGTCCGGTCGACGACCTCGGCCGTGTCGCCAGCAATGGCCGTTCGGCGCGGTTCGGCGCCTTCCCGATCGGCATCGATGCGCGCAGCTTCGCCGACATGGCGGTGGAGAGCGCCGGCGGTGCCGAGGGCAAGCGCCTCGCCCAAAGCCTGGGCGGTCGTGCGCTGGTCATGGGTGTCGATCGGCTGGACTACTCCAAGGGCCTGCCGAACCGCTTCGAGGGCTTCACCCGCCTGCTCGGGCGCTGGAAGGAGTGGCACGAGAAAGTCACCTATGTGCAGATCGCTGCCCGGTCGCGCGACGACGTGCCGCAGTACCGCACGATCCGGCGCGAGCTCGACCAGCTCGCCGGGCGCATCAACGGACGCTTCGGCACGATCGACTGGGTGCCGATCCGCTACATCAACCGCCCGGTCGCGCGCGGCACGCTGGCTGGCTACTACCGGCACACGCGGGTCGGGCTGGTCACCCCCTTGCGCGACGGCATGAACTTGGTGGCGAAGGAGTACGTCGCCGCGCAGGATCCCGAGGATCCGGGGGTGCTGGTGCTGTCGCGATTCGCCGGCGCGGTGCACGAGCTCGGCGAGGCGGTGCTGGTCAACCCCTACGATCCCGACGAGATCGCCGAGGCGATCAACGTGGCGCTGCGCATGCCGCTCGACGAGCGGCGCGACCGCTGGCAGCGCATGTGGCGGCGTATCGCCACGGACGACGCCGCGGCCTGGTGCAAGAGCTTCCTGACCGTGCTGGATGCCTGAGGCGTTTCCGGATCTGCCGTTTACGTCCCTCCGACCGATGACGTAAGGTGACCCGGCGGTAAGCTCCGGGGGGACGGCATGGCGCGGCTGACCGTGAACGGCCAGGCGCACGATCTTGCGATCGACGACGACACGCCACTGCTCTGGGCGCTGCGCGACGCGCTGGGGCTGACCGGCACGAAATACGGCTGCGGCCGCGGGCTGTGCGGCGCCTGCGCGGTGCATGTCGACGGCGAGGTTGTCTGGTCGTGCACGGTGGCGGTCGGCGCCGTCGCCGGCAAGCCGATCGTCACCATCGAGGGGCTGTCGCCCGGCGGCGTGCCCGACGCCATCCAGCAGGCCTGGATCGACGACAGCGTCGTCCAGTGCGGCTATTGCCACCCGGGCATCGTCATGGCGGTCGCCGGGCTGCTGGCGGCGAACCCGCGCCCGACCGACGCGGACATCGCCGCCGCCGTGCCGAACATCTGTCGCTGCGGCACCTATCCGCGCATCCGGTGCGCGATCGAAAAGCTGGCGAAGCGATGACCGATCCGCTCGCGACATCGCTGACGCGGCGCGGCCTGATCCGGACCGTCGCCGCCGGTGCCGGCGCGCTGACGCTGGGATTTCCGCTGGCGCCGCCGCGCGCGGCGCCGGCCGATACCGGCGCGGCCTGGGCCTCGGCGGTCAACGCCTGGATCGCCATCGGCACGGACGGCGCGATCACGATCCGCGTCGCCCAGTCCGAGATGGGGCAGGGCGTGCACACGGCGCTGCCGATGCTGATCGCCGAGGAGCTTGGCGCCGCCTGGTCCTCGGTCCGGGTCGAGATGGCGCCGGTCGATGACTTCTATCGCAACAAGCTCACGGGCGACTACGGCACGCATACGAGCTCATCGCTGCGCGGCGGCTACGACTACCTGCGCCGGGTGGGCGCCGAGGCGCGCGGCCTGTTGATCGCGGCGGCGGCGGTCGCCTGGGACGTGCCGGGCGAGGAATGCAGCGCCGCGGATGGCACGGTGCTGCACCGTCCATCAGGGCGCAGCCTAGCCTTCGGCGCGATCGCGGCCCGTGCCCTGGCGCCGAGGGGCGGCCTCTCGGCCTTCCGGCGTCCGGCAGCCTCCGCGACGGCGCCCAAGGCGCGATCGGACTGGCGCCTGCTGGGCACACCCCTGCCCCGGATCGATGGGCCGGCGAAGGTGCTAGGAAGGGCGGTGTTCGCGGCGGACATCCGCCTGCCGGGCATGCTCCACGCGGCGGTCAGGAACGCGCCGGTGATCGGCGGGCGCGTCGCTTCCTTCGACGCAACGGCCGCGCTGGCCATGCCGGGCGTGGCGGCGGCGGTGGAGGTGCCGGGCGGCGTCGCCGTCGTCGCGGCGTCCTGGTGGCAGGCCAAGGTCGCGCTCGACCGCGTGCAGATAAGCTGGGCGACGCCGGCAAGCGGCGCGCTCGACGCCGCGGCGATCGTCAGCGCCTTGCAGGCGACGGCGGAAACCGACAGCGGCGCCTCGGCGTTTCGCGCCGGCGACGCCAAGGCGGCGCTGGAGCGCGCCCATCGCGTGGTCGCCCAGGAGTATGCCGTGCCGTTCCTCGCCCATGCGACGATGGAACCGATGAGCTGTGCGGCAGAGGTGACGCCGGAGGGCTGCGACCTCTGGGTCGGCACGCAGGGCCAGATCAACCTGCGCGATACCGCGGCCGCGTTCACCGGCCTGCCGCGCGACAAGGTGCGCGTGCACACGCTCTATCTCGGCGGCGGGTTCGGTCGGCGCTATCAGGTCGACGTCGCGCGGCAGGCGATGGCGGCGAGCCGCGCGGTCAACAGGCCCGTGCTGGTCCTGTGGTCGCGCGAGGAGGACATGGGCCACGACATTTATCGCCCTGCGGCGCTCGCGCGCGTGAGGGCAGGACTCGACGCGGCCGGTGGGATTGTCGCTTGGCGCCACCGCGTCGTCGGCCCGTCGATCAACGCCGGCGAGAATCCGGGCGGCTGGAAGGGCGGTGTCGACAGCTACGCGGTCGAGGGCGCGGTGGAGATGCCGTACCGCGTCGCGCATCGCCGTGTCGACTACGCGCAGCGCGAGTTCGGCGTGCCGGTCGGCGTCATGCGCGGGGTCGGCTACGTGATGAACGTCTTCGCCACCGAAAGCATGATCGACGAACTGGCGCTGAGCGCGCAGCGTGACCCCCTGCGGTTTCGTCGCGACCTGCTCGGTGCCCATCCCCGGCTGGTGCGCGTGCTCGACGAGGCTGCGGCGATGGCGGACTGGACCGCACCGATGGGTGCTGGCCGGGGACGCGGCATTGCACTGGCGGATGCCTATGGCGCCGTCATGGCCGCCGTGGTTGAGGTGACGATGCGGCCGCGTGGGCGCATATCCGTCGACCGCGTGTACGCGGCGGTCGAGTGCGGCCCCGTCGTCAACCCGGCCATCGCCGAGGGCCAGGTCGAGGGCGCGATCGTCTTTGGCCTGTCGGGCGCGCTGACCGGCGAGATCGGGTTCAAGGACGGCGCGACCGTCGAATCGAACTGGGACGACTATCGCGTCCTGCGCCTCGACGCGACCCCGCGCGTCGATGTGAAATTCCTCGCAAGCGACGGCCCTATCGGCGGCTTGGGCGAGATCGGTGTGATCCCCATGGCGCCCGCCCTGGCCAACGCCATCGCCGCGGCTTCTGGACGTCGGCTGCGCACGCTGCCCCTGTCGCGCCATGGCATCGAGGTGGAATAGTCTCCAGAATGGCGCCGGTCAGGCGCCCGCGCTCCTGGGCGTCGGCGCCGCCGCCGCGGCACGCCATCCCGGCAGGTCGACATGCACGGTCGTGCCTCGGCCAAGCGCGCTGTCGATCGACACCCGGCCTCCATGCAGTTCGACCAGCGTGCGCACCAGCGCGAGGCCCAGGCCGCTGCCCTTGTGCCGGCGGCCATAGGCGCTGTCGACCTGCACGAAGGGCTGCATCAGCCGCGCCATGTCCTCCGGCGCGATGCCGATGCCGGTATCGCTGACCGACAGGCGGACCATGCCGTCGGGCCCCGCTTCGACGGCGATCGTCGCCCTGCCGCCGGCCGGGGTGAACTTCAAGGCGTTGGCGACGAGGTTCAGCACGATCTGGCGCAGGCTGCGCTCGTCCGCCAGCAGGTATCGGATGGCCCTGTTCGCGACGACCTCGATCGACAATCC
>JAEULC010000171.1 GCA_016792605.1 Rhodospirillales bacterium | reverse complement strand
GCCAGGTCCTTGATCGACGGCGTCGACACGTTGACCGTGCCGGCGGCCGCGACCGTCTGCTTCATCGTCACGTCGCCGGCGAAGTCCAGGTTCAGGTGCTTGGACGCGAGCTTCTTCGTCACCTGCGTCTTGTCGCCGGCGAGCATCTTGGCGAGCGGGCCGGTGTTCAGCGTCAGCTCGACCTTCTCCTTGTTCCACACCGCCGAGCCGGTGACGGCCAGCGGGCTTTCCATCGACGGCAGCTTGACCTGCGCGTTGACCTGGTCGAGCTGGTGCTTGTCGCCGGTCTGCAGGTTGGCGTAGCTGAGCTTGCCGTTGACCAGGCGCACGTCGCCGAGCTTGATCGAGCCCTGCGGCGCGCCGCCGCCGCCCGACGCCGCGGGCTTGCCGCCGGCCTGGCCGATGGTCCAGTTGTTCTTGCCGGCCTTGTCGACCTCCAGATTGATCACCGGCTCATTCAGCACGAACGAATCTATTTCCAGGCTCTTGGAGAGAAGTGGCATCAATTTTACCGAAACGACCAAGCTCTTTAAGGTCGCCATCTCCTTCGCTTGGCCGCCCGGCGCGTTGGCCAGGCGCACGTCGGTGGTCTCGAGCCCGATGTTCGGCCACAGCGTCAGCTTGATCGGGCCGTTGAGCTTCAGCTCGCGGCCGAGCGCCTCCTTCGCCTTCGCCTCGATCTGCGGCTTGTAGGAATTGACGTCGATCAGAAACGGCAGCGCCGCGACGCCGCCGACAACCAGCACGACGATCACGACGAGCGCGACCAGCAACTTCTTCATGAAATCCCTCCGCCCTAGATGCCGGCGCCGCCACGTCGCGTTCGCGACCATGGGGGCAGCACCGGCCGATCCCGTTGTTGCAGACACTATACAACGGCCGTCGCCGGATTTCCTTCCAGCCCGCCCCGAGGGCGCGGTTTTGTCGCGCTGCAAGTTTCGCTGTGCCCCGTCGCGGCCGATTGCTACCGCTGGCTTCAGGCGCCGGCGGCGAATCAGCCCTCGATACGGGCTGGGGATATCCCCCTAAGGGCGGTAGGGGCGGGCGCCAAATTCGCTAGTGGTTGCAAATGCAAGCCAGCCCCGTCAGGAACGCGGCTTGACCGCTACCCCTGCGGTGCGACACGGTAAGGCCACATTGTTGCTTTACGGAACCACTTGATCGCGCCGGCGTTGAGCCACGGGCCGCTCCGTTTCCCCAAGGGGATGGGGACGGACGCCGCTCCAGCCGCCCGGTCGGGTGACGATTGAAGCCGGATGACGGGTTTTCCATGACGAGACGTTTCTTCCTCCGTGGCGCCTTGGGCGGCGTTCTGGGCAGTTTCCTGGGCGCGGTCCTCGGCCTCGCGCTTTTGCTCGCTGGCGCCGCGACGCCGGCCCGGGCCTCGGTCGACGGCGCGCGCGACTTCATCCGCGCGCTGAGCGCCGATGCCGTGGCCGCGCTCGACGGCCAGGGCGTCAGCCGCGAGGCGCTGCAGAAGCTGATCGAGACCGGCCTCGACGTCGACTCGGTCGGCCGCTTCGCGCTCGGCCCCTTCCTGCGCCAGTCGAACCCGCAGAAGGTCGACCAGTACCTGAAGCTGTTCCGCGACTACGTGCTGATCTCCTATCCCGACATGCTGGCGAAGCTGAAGCTGCGCGACATGGACATCGTCTCGGTCAAGAGCCAGGACGAGCACGTCACCTTCGTCACCAGCCGCATCGGCTACGGCGAGAAGGACACGGTCGAGGTCGGCTGGTACGTGCGCGAGGTCCAGCCCAACGTCTACAAGATCCAGGACGTCCAGGTCTCCGGCAACTCGCTGCGCCTGTTCCAGCGCGCCAAGTTCGAGAAGATCCTGCGCGACCGCTGGATCGACGGCCTGATCAAGGTCATGGAACGCTGGGTCGAAACCGGCCGCGAGGACCCTGTCCTCTAGGCGCCGCTTCTCCCGCGCCACGAACGAGCCCGGCCGCAACGCCGGGCTCTTTTCGTTTGTGCCCGCGTCTTTTCCGTCCGGCCCCTCGCCCCATTCTTTGCGCGCCAGTGGCGCGAGGGTCGGGAGAGGGTTGCGGAGGCTTAGGCGCTTTAGCGCCTTAGCCGAAGCTGGGTGAGGGGGACGGCGGTGCTGGGGGAGAGCACACGGCCCTGCTGGGCGTCGATGACGAATCCCTCGCCGTTCGATTATTGAAGGGCGCGCAAGCCCGCCGGCTGATTTACCGTCAAGCTGACTTAACCTAAGACCTCGAAGCAGAAGGCCTGCACTTTGAACCCCGCTAGCGCGATTTCAGCGACTCAATGTAGACTTCCTTTGGTTGCATTTTCGGTAAGAACGCGACAGAGGGCGCGCGTGCAGCCAACGGCGCGATATGTCATCGCTGTTCATTGGTCACCGTGTCCTTACGCCCGCGAGGCATAGGTATCTTTTGCCATTGCGCCCCCCTACGATCGCGATGGAGCGAACTGGTGCTGGAACCTCAAATCCGCGATGAACACCGCAAGTGCATCTTCTGCCGCGAGCTGTATCATTTTCGCGCATTAACAGAAGAGCATATCATTCCACGAAGTCTAGGCGGAAAATCCACTATCAAATATGCGACCTGTGAGTCGTGTCGTAGGGCAATCGACTCTTGTGAAAACAACTGCGAAAAGCATTGGTTCGGTTTGGTTCGACCGCATATGAAGATTCCGGGCCGCAAACAGCTCCGTAGCCGTTCCAAAACTCACGGCGCAATCTACCTGCCGACATCGCGCGGACCGAGGCAGCGGAACATACCGCTCGAAGATCACCCTGCACTACTCATGCAAGCCAAGTTCACCGGCCCTGGCATGATGAAGGGCAAGCCAGCCTCAATCGAACCGGAGGGGGCAACAATGAGCCTCTGGTCCCTCGTCAGAGACTATGGCCGCCGACTGGAATCATTTCCCGGCGAAACCGTCATTAATCGGGCTCATGCCGCGTTTTACGGGCGTGGGCAGAAGCTGCGGTGTTCCGATTATGCGCGCTTAATTGCAAAGATTGCCCACTGCTACGCTATAGCCAATTCCCCAGCCGACTCCTTCTCCACGTGCTTGAACAACTTCATTCTCGGCCGCGAGGCGGTATTCACGCCGAACTACTACATCGGCTCGTACAACAACGGGCCGATCATTCAGTCAAGGAATCCGAAGAAGCACGGACTCGTTTTCTGCGACACGGTAATTGGCGGCACCAAGTTTCACTTTGTGGTGGTTCGCCTGTTTGCCGCTTTCAACGGTATCGCACATCAAATCGTCGTCGGCACCAGCAAGCCATAACGATTCGTGAGGTCGTGACTTTTCACCCAAAGGCGCCGCACGCAAATTTGCTGAATTGCGACGAGCGGAGCGGATGCCGCCGCTTACGAAGGGATACGTCCCGGTGTCGCACCGTCCCCCTCACCCAGCTTCGGCTAAGAGGCCCATGAACGCCAGGGGGCCTCTAAGCCTCTGCAACCCTCTCCCTTCAGGGAGAGGGGGTCGAAAGAGAAAGCGCGTCGCGTCGTCTGGCGTCGTGCCGTCGTGGTTCCACCTTTCGGCTTCTTCCGTCCGACCTGGCCCCCGTGCCGCAGGGTCAACCCGGGTTGCGCCGCCACTCCGCCAGCGCGATGCCCGCCAGCACCAGGGCGCCGCCGGCGACCTGGGCGGCGACCGGGGCCTCGCCGAGCAGCAGGAAGGAGAGGACGGGGCCGAAGACCGGCATCAGGTGGACGAACTGCCCGGCCCGCGCCGGGCCTAGCGACGCGACGCCGTAGGACCAGAGCCGGAAGCCGATCGCCGAGGCGAAGACGGCGACGTAGAGCAGCGGCAGCAGCACCTCGGCGCGCGCCAGCGTCGCGAGCCGCGTCGTGCCGGTCAGCCAGACGAAGGGCGCCATCATCAGGAGCGCCGCGGCGGCGCTGGCGGCCAGCAGCGTGATCGGCGGGATCGCGGCGGGACGCTTGCGCAACAGCAGCGAATAGCTCGCCCAGACCACCGTGCCGACCAGCATGATCAGGTCGCCCGCGTTGAACCCGCCCACCGGCAGGTGCAGCGATCCGCGGGTCACCAGCACCGCCGCGCCGAAGAGCGACAGCGCCATGCCGCCGGCCTGGCGCGGGCTTGGGCAGGCGCGCTCGATCGCCATCGCGCCGATCATCGTCGCGACCGGGGCGAGCGACAGGACCAGCAGCGCGCTCGCCGCCGTGGTCTGCTGCAGCGCGTAGTAGGACATGGTGTGGAAGCAGGCGATGCCGGTGAGGCCCAGCGCCGCGACCAGGCGCCACTCGCGCAGCAGCGCGCGCCAGACGGCGGCGTCGCGCGGCCAGGCGAAGGGCGCGAGGCAGGCCAGCGCAATCGCCCAGCGCAGGAAGTTCAGCGTGAAGGGATCGACCGCACCGCGCAGCGCCCGTCCGGCGATGAAGTTGCCGGACCAGAACAGCGTGGCGAGCGCCAAGGCCAGGGCCGGGGCGCGCAGGGCCTGGGTGCGCAGGGTGGGGCCGATGCCGTCGCCGAGGGTCGTTCGTGCATCCGGATCCCCCCTCCCCTCGCGGGAGGGGGTTAGGGGGAGGGGGATGCTGCGCACGGGGCGATCTACTGCGGGGAGCGTTGATGAGTGCATCGCGGTGACCTCCAGCTCAAGTCTCATTGCCCTGCTGGCTCTTGCAGTGTCGGTCGCAACCAGCGCATCGACGGCGAACAACCCCTCCCCCTAACCCCCTCCCACAAGGGGAGGGGGGACAAAGGGTAAGTGACGCGGGGCGAAGAATGGCGGCAGGCGCGCCGCGCCGCATGAGGCCCCTGTCCCGGGACGGCACGGAAATTCGCCGGGAGCGGTAGGACTCCGGTCCTACGGCGCGCGGTCTAGGACTCGCGGCCGAGCCCCGACTCGCGCGCCATGACGATCGCCTGGGCGCGCTTCTTGACGCCGAGCTTGGCGAAGATGCTGGAGACCTGGTTGCGCACGGTCTTCTCGCTGGTGCCCAGGCTTTGCGCGATCTCGCCGTTGTCGAGGCCGCGGGCGATCATCGCCAGCACCTCGCCTTCGCGCTGGGTCAGGCCGGTGCCCCGTAATCCAATAGGGGGCAGCGCGGGCGCCGTCGGCGCGCTTTGGCCGAGGAAGCCGCGCACT
>JAEULC010000358.1 GCA_016792605.1 Rhodospirillales bacterium | reverse complement strand
CGTCATCTTGTTGTGGTCGGCCTCGAGATACTCGGGCACGTCGCGCTCGGTCGACTGCGCGGCCTCGAGCACCAGCGCCATCTTCTTGGCCTTCTCGCGCACCTCGACCACGTCGCCTTCCTTCAGGCGGTACGAGCCGATATTGACGCGCTTGCCGTTGACGTTGACGTGGCCGTGGTTGACGAACTGGCGCGCCGCGAACACGGTCGGCACCAGCTTCGCGCGGTAGACCACCGTCTCCAGCCGCTGCTCGAGCAGGCCGATCAGGATGTCCGAGTTGTTGCCGCGGCGGCGCAGCGCCTCGTCGTAGATCTTGCGGAACTGGCGCTCGCCGATATTGCCGTAATAGCCCTTCAGCTTCTGCTTGGCGCCGAGCTGGGTGCCGAAATCCGTCGGCTTCTTGCGCCGCTGGCCGTGCTGGCCCGGGCCATACTCGCGCTTATTGACCGGGCTCTTGCCACGGCCCCAGAGGTTCTGGCCGAAGCGGCGATTGATCTTGTACTTGGATTCTGCGCGCTTGCTCATAGCGGTCCTTTCGTACGGGCGAGCCGGCGCGATCGATGCCGCGACACTAGCTAACCCATTGTTGTTCCGATAGTTTCTCCCGGAAACCGACCGGGGAACGGGGCTGCCCTAGTTGACGGCGGGTGGCCCACTTTCTCGGAAAGTCGCGGGGTTGTAGGGGATGCCGCGGGGCCTGTCAAACCCGCGGGAAACCGGCCCTAGGCGTCGTACCGGTAGCGCCGGACCGCCGCCTCGTCCCAGGCGATCCCGGCGCCCGGCCGGTCGGGGATCGTTACCTGTCCGCCGGCGACCGGGAACGGCTCGGCCAGGACCGGATCGGCCCAGTCCTGCCATTCCAGCCAGTGTGCCGTCTCGGTAACGCGCAGCAGGTGGGCCGAGAACTCGGGATAGAGGTGCGAGGACATCGCCACGCCGGCGCCGCCGGCCAGCGCCGCCGCGCGCATCCAGCCCGTCACCCCGCCGATCCGCATCAGGTCCGGCATCGCGTAGTCGCAGGCGCCCAGCGCCAGTGCCTGGTGCATCGCCCGCGGTCCGTAGAAGTTCTCGCCGATCTGGACCGGCGTGCGCAGGTCGCGCGCGAGCTGGGCATGGCCCTCAAGATTGTCGTAGGCGATCGGCTCCTCGAGCCAGTAGAGCCCCTGGTCGTCGAGCGCGCGGCAGCGATGCAGCGCGTCGCCGAGCGTGAGCCCCTGGTTGAAGTCGACCATCAGCTTCGCCTCGTCGCCGACCGCCGACCGCACGGCGGCGATCGCCGCCAGGTCGTCGGCCAGGCGCTCGCGCCCCAGCCGCAGCTTCAGGCCCGCGAAGCCGCCCTCATCGCGCAGCGCCGCCGCCTCCTCGGCGAGCCCACCGACCTCGGTCAGCCACAGGCCGTTGCTGTTGTAGGCCGGTACCGGCCCGACAGAGCCGCCCATAAAGGCCGCGAGCGGCCGGCCCGCCGCCTGCGCCAGCGCGTCCCAGCCTGCCATGTCGAGGCCCGACACGGCGATCATCGCCACGCCCTCGCCGCCGATCAGGTTCAGCATCCGGCGCCCCTGGCGAAAATCATCGAGCGGACAGACCGGCTTGCCGACCCGCGCCGCCGCCAGGTCCTCGATCGCCGCCACGATGTAGCGCATGGCGTCCTTCAGGTAGGGCTCGAGATAGGCGCGGCCGACGATCCCCTGCTCCGTCTGCAGATCGATCAGGATCATCGGCCAGGCGTCGAACAGTCCGACGCGCGACACCACGGGCCGGCGCAACGGCACCACCACCGGCCGCGCGGTGACCGAACGCAGCGTGAGGGCCTCGCCGGTCACGGCGCCGCGCCTTCGGCACAGGACGCCAGCACAAAGGCGCCCGCGACGACGAGTTGCGGCAGCACCTGCCAGACGGTGGCGGACAGGCTCCGCGGCGGTACGCCGAAGCAGTCCCGGGTGCAGGGGAGATCGCAGTCCGGCGCTTCGGCCGAGGGACGAGCGAACGCAGGCGATGACGTCGAAAGCTTCGGCATGGCGACCTCCGCGGATCGTGCCACAGCGGCACTAAACGCCCACGGCGCGATGCTGTAAATTCACTAAGCGGTATACATACGGGGAGGCGGCGCCATGCCGAGGGATTCACGGCCCACCCGTGCGGCGATCATCGACGCCGCCTACAAGCTGTTCCGGCGCAAGGGCTACACCCGCGTCAGCATGGACGAGATCGCGGCGGCGGCCGGCGTGACCAAGAAGGCGCTCTACTACCACTACACCAGCAAGGACCAGTTGCTGGCGACGGTGCTGGAAACCCAGCACGTCCTGGCGCTGGCGGCGTTCCAGAGCTTCGGCGACAAGCTCGTCGGATCGTCCGAGACGATCGTCGACCGGCTGTTCCACGACCTCGCCGCCTGGGCCGACACGCCGCGCTGGGCCGGCTCGGGCTTCACCCGGCTGGTGATCGAGCTGGCCGACCAGCGCGGCCATCCCGCTCGTACCATCGCCCGACGGCATAAGGCGATGCTGGAGGAGCACCTGGCGGCGCTATTCGCGCGCGCCGGCGTGCGCGCGGCAAAGGAACGCGCGCGCGAGATCTGGCTGCTGTCCGAGGGTGCCATCTCGCTGATGCTGGTGCATGGCGACCGGCGTTATGCCGAGGCTGCTGCGGCGGCGAGCAAGCGCCTGCTGGGCGTGTAGCGGCCGGCCCTACTCCTCCGGCTCGGTCGTGAACTGCAGCGGGTGGCCGCGGCTGCGCGCCAGGTCGGTGGCGCGCGTCGCCTTGGTCTCGGCGACCTCGCGCGTATAGACCGCCACCACGCAGGCGCCGCGCTGATGCGCCGTCATCATGATGCGATAGGCTTGGTCCTCGGTGACGCGGAACTCGGCCTTGAGCACGTGCACGACGAACTCGCGCGGCGTGTAGTCGTCGTTGAGCAGGATCACCTTGTGCAGGCGCGGCCGCTCGATCTTGACCTGCGGCTTGGTCTTCGGCGTGACGACGGTATCGCTCATAAGGGCCATCCCTCTCCGCCCCGACTCTGGTCCCCGGGGCCAGGGCAGCGCCAGTCGCAATCGCGCGACCTACGAAGCGGGCTTCGCCTTCCTGAGGCGCCGGCGGCGGACCGGGTCGCCGAGTTCGTCGGTGCCGGCGCGCCAGTCGGTGAGGCAGGCGATCATGCCGTGCAGCGTGCGCAGCTCCTGCTCGCTGAGGCCCGCGCGCTGGAACATGTTGCGGATGTTGCGCACCATGCTCGGCCGCTTCTCGACA
>JAEULC010000136.1 GCA_016792605.1 Rhodospirillales bacterium | reverse complement strand
ACCAGCGTGTCGGGCTCGCCGAGCGCCGCCTTCTCCATGATCGTCGGGTTGAGCAGGAAGGCGGCGCCGCCGAGCACCGCGACCTCGGGCCGCACGCGCCCACGCAGCCAGGCGGCGATGGCCAGCGCGGTCGCCAGCACGGCCAGAAGGCTCGGCCAACGGATGCTCCATTCGCCGATCCCGCCGAAGAGCGTGCCGAACCCGGCGATCGACCAGAACAGCAGCGGCGGCTTGTCGATGAAGGCCTGGCCCATGACCTGCGGGCGCAGCCACGCGCCTTGCTCCACGACCGCCAGGGCGGCGAAGGCGTGGCGCCCTTCCTCGTAGTAGAGCGAGGGCAGCCCGGCATTGGGCAGGAACAGCACGGCCCAGAGCAGGGTCAGGGCGGCGAGGCTGGTCCAGGCGGGAAACGGGCGCGTATCCATGCGGGCGCGGACCCTAGCATGGACGCGACGGCGTCACCCGCAGAGCTTAATCACCGCGTCGATCGCCAGCGCCGCCCAGCGCTCGCTCCACAGCAGCCCGCCGAGCGCTGTCCCGCCCAGGGCCAGCGCGGCCGAGGCGAGGGTGAGGTGCCGTGTTGTCATGCGCCCTGCTCGGCGAGCGCGATCGGGCGCGGCCGCTCGACCAGCACGAGGTGGCAGGCGGCGGCCATCAGGCTGGCGGCGACGGCCAGGAACCACACCGGCTCGAAGCTGCCCCAGCGATCGTAGGAATAGCCGCCGGCCCAGGCGCCGATGAAGGCGCCGACCTGGTGGCCGACAAACACGAGGCCGAAGACGAAGCCCAGGTGGCGCTTGCCCCAGAGGTCGGCGGTGAGCTGCGAGGTCAGCGGCACCGTGCCGGTCCACAAGAGCCCGATCACCGCGCCGAAGGCGATGGCCGAGGCGAGCGACAGGGGAAGCGCCAGGAAGGCGATCATCGCCGCGGCGCGCACGATGTAGACCACGGCCAGCACGCGGCTCTTGCGCCAGCGCGATCCGGCGACGCCGCAGGCCCAGGTGCCCAGGATGTTGGACGCGCCGATCGTCGCCAGCACGGCGGCGCCGGCCGTGGCGCCGAGCCCGCCATCGGCCAGCATCGCCGGGATGTAGGTCGACACGAAGGCGAGCTGAAAGCCGCAGGTGGCGAAGCCGAGGTTGAGCAGCCAGAAGTCGCGGTCGGTCCGCGTCGCGGAAAGCGCCTCGCCGGCCGAGACCGGGGCGGCGTGCTGCGGTCGCGCCGGCTCGCGCAGCAGCAGGGCCAGCAGCGGGATCGCGGCGATGGCGGCGGCGAGGACCAGCATCGACGGCCGCCAGTCGTAGCGGTCGATCAGCGCGCTGGCGATCGGCACGACGGTGAAGATGCCGACCGACACGGCGGTCGAGCCGATGGCCAGCGCCATGCCCCGGTGCTGCGGCGGCGTCGCGCGGCCCAGCACGGCGAAGATCACGGCGAAGGCCGTGCCGGCCTGGCCGATGCCGCCGAGCAGGCCGAGTCCGATCATGAAGGTCGTGCCGTCCTGCGTCGCCGCCGCCAGCGCCAGGCCGGCGACGTAGACCAGGCCGCCGCCGAAGGCGACGACACGCCCGCCGTAGCGATCCGCCAGCATGCCTGCGAGCGGCTGCGTCAGGCCCCAGACGAGGTTCTGCAGCGCCACCGCCGCGCCGAAGGCCTCGCGGCTCATGCCGAGCTCCATCGCTACGGGGCGCAGGAACAGGCCCGAGACCTGGCGCACGCCCATGGACAGCAGGATCACCAGCGATCCGCCGAGCAGCGCCCAGAGCCACTGATTTGCGGCCGCCGATCCGCTTTCGGCCGTAGCGGTCCCATTCGGGGCGTTCATCGCATCGTTTCCTTCGCGTGGACGGGCCGTCATTGTTCCAACCCGATACGGGACGGTCTATGCTGCGGCGAAGGCGATCTTTCGATTTCGCCTTCGATTTGAAGGAATACCGGCGATGACGCGTTCGCAACTTCTGTCCGATCCGCGTAACGTCAAGCTGCTCGACCTCCTGAGCCGCGACCCGCGCCTGCCGGTCGCCGACCTCGCGCGCGCGATCGGGCTCTCCGCCCCGGCGACGCGCGAGCGCCTGGCGCGGCTACAGGAGGAAGGCGTGATCCGCGGCTTCCGCCTCGACATCGATCCCGCCGCGCTCGGCCTGCCGATGACCGCGATCGTCCGCCTGCGCCCCGCGCCGGGCAACCTGCCGAAGGTCACCGAGCTCGCGCGCAAGACGCCGCACGTCGTCGAATGCCACCGCGTGACCGGCGAGGACTGCCTTGTCATGAAAGTGCTGCTGCCGACCGTGGAGGCGCTGGAACCGCTCCTCGACCGCTTCCTCGCCTACGGCAACACGACGACGTCGATCGTGCAGTCGACGCCCGTTCCGACGCGTCTGCCGCCGTTGACGGGGAAGTAGGGCTGCTCCGTCCCCCCGCTTTTACGTCATGCCCGGGCTTGACCCGGGCATCCATGCCGAGCGTCGCGGCAGGATGAAGCGTGGATGGCCGGGTCAAGCCCGGCCATGACGAATAGCAGAAGCGAAGCCTACGCCCGCTTCCTTGCCTTCGCCGGCGCCGCGTCGCGGAGCGCGCCCTTGAGGTAGGGCGCCAGGTACTGGCCGGTGTAGCTCCCCGACACGCGCGCGACCTGCTCGGGCGTGCCTTCGGCGACGACCTTGCCGCCGCCGCTGCCGCCTTCCGGGCCCATGTCGATGATCCAGTCGGCGGTCTTGATGACCTCGAGGTTGTGCTCGATCACCAGCACGGTGTTGCCCTGGTCGACCAGCGTGTGCAGCACTTCCAGCAGGCGGCGCACGTCCTCGAAGTGGAGGCCGGTCGTGGGCTCGTCGAGGATGTAGATCGTGCGCCCGGTGGCGCGGCGCGACAGCTCCTTGGCCAGCTTCACGCGCTGCGCCTCGCCGCCCGAGAGCGTGGTCGCCGGCTGGCCGATATGTATGTAGCTGAGGCCGACCTGCTGCAGCGTGACCAGCTTGTCGCGGATCGACGGCACGGCCTTGAAGAACTCGGCGCCGTCCTCGACCGTCATGTCGAGCACGTCGGCGATGGTCTTGTCCTTGAACAGGACCTCCAGCGTCTCGCGGTTGTAGCGCTTGCCCTTGCAGACGTCGCACTGCACGTAGACGTCGGGCAGGAAGTGCATCTCGATCTTGATGACGCCGTCGCCCTGGCACGCCTCGCAGCGCCCGCCCTTGACGTTGAACGAGAAGCGGCCCGGGCCATAGCCGCGCGCCTTGGCCTCGGGCAGGCCGGCGAACCAGTCGCGGATCGGGGTGAAGGCGCCGGTATAGGTGGCGGGGTTCGAGCGGGGGGTGCGGCCGATCGGCGACTGGTCGATGTCGATGATCTTGTCGAGATGCTCGACGCCCAGAATCCGGTCGTGCGGCCCCGGCTGCTCGCGCGTGCCGTGCAGGCGCTTGGACAACGCCTTGTAGAGCGTCTCGATCACCAGCGACGACTTGCCGCCGCCCGACACGCCGGTCACGCAGGTGAAGCAGCCCAGCGGAAAGCCGACGGTGACGTTGTCCAGGTTGTTGGCCTTGGCGCCCTCGACGGTGATGCGCGGCTTGCCGGCGGTCGAGCGGCGCTTGGCCGGGATCGGGATCTGCCGGAAGCCGGTCAGGTACTGCGCGGTGATGCTCTCGGTCGAGCGCAGCACCTCGTCGGGCGTGCCCTGGGCCACGACCGTGCCGCCATGGGTGCCGGCGCCCGGGCCCATGTCGACCAGGTAGTCGGCCTCGCGGATCGCCTCTTCGTCATGCTCGACGACGATCACGGTGTTGCCGATGTCGCGCAGGCGCTTCAGCGTGTCGAGGAGGCGGCGGTTGTCGCGCTGGTGCAGGCCGATCGAGGGCTCGTCGAGCACGTAGAGCACGCCGGTCAGCCCCGAGCCGATCTGCGAGGCCAGCCGGATGCGCTGGCTCTCGCCGCCCGACAGCGTGCCGGAGCCGCGCGAGAGGGTGAGGTATTCCAGGCCCACGTTGACCAGGAAGCCCAGGCGCTCGTTGATCTCCTTCAGGATGCGCGCGGCGATCTCGCGGTCCTTGGGCTTCAGGTGCTTGTTGAGCTCGCCGAACCACACCGCGGCCTCGGCGATCGAGAGCTGCGACACCTCGCCGATATGCTTCTGCCGCACCTTCACGGCCAGCGCTTCCGGCTTCAGGCGGTTGCCGTTGCAGGCCTCGCAGGTCGTGACGTTCTGGAACTTCTGCATCTCCTCGCGGACCCAGGCGCTGTCGGTCTCCTTCCAGCGCCGTTCCATGTTCGTCACCACGCCCTCGAAAGGCTTGCTGGTCTTGTAGCGGCGCAGCCCGTCGTCATACTCCATCGTGATCGGCGTCTCGCCCGAGCCGGTCAGGATCGCCTTCCGGACCGGCGCAGGCAGGTCCTTCCACGGCGTGCGCATGCCGACGCCAAAATGCTTGGCAAGGCTGGCCAGCGTCTGCTTGTAGTACTGCGAGCTCGACGTGGCCCAGGGCGCGATGGCGCCTTCGTCCAGGCTCAGCTTGTCGACCGGCACCACCAGCTCGGGGTCGAAGAACATCTTCACGCCCAGGCCGTCGCAGGAAGGGCAGGCGCCGAAGGGGTTGTTGAACGAGAACAGGCGGGGCTCGATCTCGTCGATCGAGAAGCCCGAGACCGGGCAGGCGAAGCGGGCGGAGAAGGTGGTGCGCTCGCCGCCGTCCGCGTTCTCGATGAACACCAGCCCGTCGGCGAGACCGAGCGCGGTCTCGAGCGAATCCGCGAGCCGGTTGCCCAGGTCGCGCTTCAGGACGATGCGGTCGACCACCACCTCGATGTCGTGCTTCAGCTTCTTGTTGAGCGCCGGCACCTCGTCGATCTCGTAGAGCTTGCCGTCGACCTTCACGCGCTGGAAGCCGCGCTTGCGCAGGTCCTCCAGCTCTTTGCGGTACTCGCCCTTGCGGCCGCGCACGATCGGCGCCAGCA
>JAEULC010000125.1 GCA_016792605.1 Rhodospirillales bacterium | reverse complement strand
GGCGTGGACGTGGCCGTCGCCGGCTCGCAGAAAGGCTTCATGCTGCCGACCGGGCTGGCGATCGTCGGCGTGAGCGCGAAGGCCCTGGAGGCAGGCGCCCGGGCGACCATGCCGCGCTGCTTCTTCTCCTACCGCGACATGTTGGCGGCCAACGCGCAGGGCTACTTCCCCTACACCCCGGCGGCAACCCTGCTGCGCGGCCTGCGCGCGTCGGTCGACATGCTGCTGGAGGAAGGCCTGCTCAACGTGTTCGCCCGCCACCACCGGCTTGCCGGCGCGGTGCGCGCGGCAGTTTCGGCCTGGGGTCTGCGCAACTGCGCGCAGGGACCGGAATGGTTCTCCGACACGGTGACGGCGGTGCTGGTGCCCGAGGGCGTCAACGCCAATGACGTGATCCGCACCGCCTACGAGCGCTATGACCTGTCGCTCGGCGCCGGGCTGAACAAAGTAGCCGGCAAGGTGTTCCGCATCGGCCACCTGGGCTGGCTCAACGAGATCATGGTGCTGCAGGCGCTGGGCGGCGTCGAGCTGGCGATGCGCGATGTCGGCCTGCCGTTCGAGCCCGGCGCGGGCGTCGGTGCGGCTGTGCGGCATCTCTCCGTCGGCGGCGAGACGATGTCCCTGGCCGCGGACTGAGGCGAGCGCCTACGCGAAGTCCTTGGCGAGCTCGGCGCGCGTCGCCTCGGGCATCACTGCGAGGTGGCCGTAGAGCGGATGCTTGAACCCGAGCAGCACCTGCGTGCCCGGCTCGCGGAACTTCGCCATCTGGCCTGAGGTGAACGGGAAGTGGATGAAGTGCACCGACGAGGTCTTGCCCTCGGCGGTGGTGCGGTCAATGTCCTCTTCCGCCTTGCCCTGGACGGTTTCGCCGCCGAAGCTGAGGAAGATCGTCTCCTCGACGCCGCCCAGCCGGCCCAGGATGTTGGCGCGCTGCAGCGGGTCGTCGATCTCGAACATCACCGTCGCGACCAGCTCCTGCCCTTGCGGGATCAGCGAGTTGTACGCGCGCAGCTCGTCGGGAATCTGCTCCTCGCCGCCCTTCTCGATCAAGAGCATCTCGTGGACCTGCGTCCACATCGTGTCGTAGCTCTCGAAGTAGAAGCAGGCATGCGGCCCGACCTCGAGCCGGCGCTGCTTCTTGGTCTCGATCATCTTGCGGCGGTGGTCGCGGCGCATCTTCGCGTAGTCGGCCACCGGAATCACGTCGGCGCGGGTGATCTCGCGCTTCATGGCTTGCAACTCCATCGTCAGGTCGTCCCGCCGTCAGGCCAGCCCGTAGGCACGGGCGAAGATCTGGATCGGGTGCAGCTGGTCGCCCGGCTTGCCGCCCAGGAACTCCACGCCCTGCGCAATATGGTCGGCGGCCAGCGGGCATTCGGACGCCAGGTACTTCTTGTTCGCGTTCATGGCCGTGCGCGCGACCGGCTTGCCGATCTTCACCGCGACCTCGAAATTGTCCTTGGTCACGCCCCAGGAGCCGCCATGGCCGGAACAGCGCTCGATCACCTGCACGTCGGCGCCCGGGATCAGCCGCAGCATCTCGGCCGCCTTCTGGCCGATGTTCTGCGCGCGGGCGTGACAGGCGATGTGCAGCGCGACGCCGCCGTCGAGCGCCGAAAGCCCGTCCGCCAGGCCGGCGCGCTTGGCGATGTCGACCACGTATTCCGAGAGGTCGAAGCTGGCGCCCGCCAGGCGCTTCACGTCCTCGTCCTGCGGCAGGATCAGCGGCCATTCGAACTTCAGCATTAAGGCGCAGGAAGGGACCAGGGCGATGACGTCGTAGCCGTCCTCGATATAGGGCTTCAGGGCCTGCGACACCTTGCGCGCGTTCTCGGCGACGCGGGCGATGTCGCCGTGCTCGAGCTGCGGCATGCCGCAGCACGCGGGATAGACTACCTCGGTCTCGACGCCGTTGCGCGCCAGCACGGCGCGCGCCGCCATGCCGATATCCGGGCCGTTGTAGTTGACGAAGCAGGTCGCGTAGAGCACGGCCTTGCGTCCGAAGCCCGGCGCCGCGGCATTGATCGGCACCGGCTCGGTCTTGGCGCGGAGCGCGAAGGTGCGGCCGTGAAACTTCGGCAGCTTGGCGCGGCGGTCGACGCCCAGCATCCGCTCCATGACCGGGCGCGTGACCTGGTTCTCGGTCGACGACGCCCAGTTGGCGATGCCCGGGACCATGGCGGCCATCTTGCCGTTTCGGTCGGTCTCGGTGAGCTGGCGCTCGGCGAGCGGAACCTGGCTCTTGCGCAGCTCGACGGCGCGATAGCGCAGCATCAGGTGCGGAAAATCGAGGTTGAACTCGTGCGGCGGCACGTAGGGGCACTTGGTCAGGAAGCACATGTCGCAAAGCGTGCAGGCGTCCACGACCGGCTTGAAGTCCTTGCTCTCGACGCTGTCGAGCTCGCTGGTCGGCGCGTTGTCGACCAGGTCGAACAGCCGCGGGAAGCTGTCACAGAGATTGAAGCAGCGGCGACAGCCATGGCAGATGTCGAAGATCCGCCGCAGCTCCTCGTCGAGCTTGGCTTCGTCAAAGAAGTCCGGATGCTCCCAGCCCAGCGGATGCCGGGTCGGCGCTTCTAGGCTGCCTTCGCGCATGGCGGGATTCCTGTGCCGCGGAATGTCGGGGATCGGTAGGGCGCTGACGCCGCCGGCACCCGCCCCGAAGGGCAGGTGCCGGGCGACGATCCGATGCTCGGCGCCGGGCCCGACAGGGACCGGCGCGACGGGATCAGCCGATCGAGTCGAGCGCCTTCTGGAAACGGCCGGCGTGCGACTTCTCGGCCTTCGCCAGGGTCTCAAACCAGTCGGCGATCTCGTCGAAGCCTTCCTGGCGCGCGGTGCGCGCCATGCCCGGGTACATGTCGGTGTACTCGTGCGTCTCGCCGGCGATCGCGGCCTTCAGGTTGTTCGACGTGCTGCCGATCGGCAGGCCCGTGGCCGGGTCGCCAGTGGCTTCGAGGAACTCGAGATGGCCATGGGCATGGCCGGTCTCACCCTCGGCGGTCGAGCGGAACACCGTCGACACGTCGTTGTAGCCCTCGACGTCCGCCTTCTGGGCGAAATACAGGTAGCGACGGTTGGCCTGGCTCTCGCCGGCGAACGCGTCCTTCAGGTTCTGTTCGGTCTTGCTGTTCTTTAGCGCGGTCATTCTTTGTCTCCTCTCGTTCCCCACGGGCGCCGGATGCGCCGCGGGACATCACCCACAACGATTGGTTCTTTCAGGAGCCGCCGGCTGGCTTTACGTCGCTTGCGACGCCCCCAAGGGTCTATAGACCCGGGGTGGAGCGGAGTCAACAGATTAGAATTGTTTTAGAAATAAAATTAGCCCCCTGATCGGGTGCGCTAATTTGTCTCAGCTCTGGACCGAACCCTGGCCGTTACGCAGGCGGATGATGACATCCACGCGGTCGACCGAGGTGCCCTCGGGCGGTTCCGGCAGGGTCGCGACACTGAGGCGGCTCTGGTCGATGTCGACCAGCTTGCCTTCGTCGACATGGTAGAAATGATGATGGTTGCCGGTGTTGGTGTCGAAATAGGCCCGGCCGGATTCCACCACGACCTCGCGCAGCAGTCCAACCGAGGTGAACTGGTGCAGCGTGTTGTAGACCGTCGCCAGGCTGACGCGCATGTCGGCCGCGACCGCCTCGGCGTGAAGCTGCTCGGCCGAGACATGGCGGTCGTCGCCGTCGAACAACAGTTTGGCCAGCGCCAACCGCTGACGGGTCGGGCGCAGCCCCACCGTCTTCAGTCGCTCCAGGGCCTTGGCGTAAGGCCGGCTATCGGTTGTCGCGGTCATATCGGTCGCAATCCCGGTCACACAGGATTCTCTATATAGTCGGCGATTTGGAATAAGTCAAACCCGGATAGTAACCAGCTGTTCTATGGGGCTATTTTTGCGCCACGCCCGCCTCAATCGCCGGTCCGGATGCGCTCGACGAGCTCGCGGACCGAGGGGATGAACCCGTTGGAGTAGAACGGGTCGTCGCGGAACCGGTAGGCATTGTGTCCCGCGAACATGAGCTGGTTCTCGACATCGTCGGTGTGGGCGATGTCCTGCAGCGTCTTCTGGATGCAGAAGGAGCGCGGATCGGCCTTCTTGCCGGTCGAGTTGTTCTCGTTCTGCGCCCAGTTGGAGAACTGGCAGGCCGACAGGCAGCCCATGCAGTTGATCTGGTCCACGCGGATCTCCTCGGCCTCGGCCGGGGTCACGAAGATCAGGGTCGAATCGGGCGTGCGCAGACCCTCGGTGAACCCCTCGGCGATCCAGCCCAGCGCGCGGTCGCGGTCGGTCGGCGCCACGTAGACGAGGCGCTTGCGCGCGCCGACGGCGAGCTCGGTCATGTGCTCGCCGACCTTCTCCACCGTGAACGGGATCTGGCGGTCGCTGCGGCCCTTCAGCGCGCGCAGGAACTTGTTCTCCACCGCCGACGAGTAGAAGCCGGTCGGGCTGAAGCGGTTCAGGTAGACGTCGCCTTCCTTCAAGGTCAGCAGGCGGCGCTTCCACGCGTCGGAGATCGGGCTCTCCTTGGTCAGGAGCGGCCTGGTGCCGAACTGGAACGCGATCGGCCCGATCTCGGGGCTGTCGAGCCAGTGCTCCCACTCGCGCAGGAACCAGACTCCGCCGGCCATGAAGATCGGCGTGTCGCCCAGGCCGAACTCGACCATCTGGCGGCGCAGCTCGGCGACGCGCGGGTACGGGTCTTCCGGCTTCTGCGGATCCTCGCTGTTGGACAGGCCGTTATGACCGCCGGCGAGCCAGGGATCCTCGTAGACCACGCCGCCGAGAAGATCGCGGAACTTGTGGTAGGCGCGCTTCCACAATGCGCGGAAGGCGCGGCCGCTGGAGACGATCGGGTAGTAGTGGATGCCGTACTGGGCGCAGATCTCGGCCACGCGGTACGGCATGCCCGCGCCGCAGGTGACGCCGTGGATCAGGCCCTTAGCGCCTTCGAGCACGCCGTGCAGCACGCGCTCGGCCGCCGCCATCTCCCACAGCACGTTCATGTGGATGCGGCCGCGGCCGCAGGCCTGGTCCCAGGCGATCCGCGCCTGGTTGATGCCACCCTTGATCGCGTACGCGATCAGCTCTTCGTGGCGTTCGCGCCGCGTACGGCCGTAGTAGTGCTGCAGGATTACCCGACCCTGCGCATCGAAGGAATCCGCGTTGACGCCGGAGAACGTGCCGACGCCGCCCGCCGCCGCCCAGGCGCCCGAGCTTTCGCCGTTGGAGACCGAAATGCCCTTGCCGCCTTCCACCAGCGGCAGCACTTCCCGGCCCGAAATTACCAGCGAGCGCAGCGCACGCATACCTAGCCGTCCTCCCGCACGGCGAGAATCCTACACCGGATAGGCGGCATGCGCCCATCCGGTTGAGTCCTGGTCCGGCGCCGTTTTTCTTGTTAGCGCCGGCCGCCGCCGCCATGGCGCCGCGGACGGTCGCCGCCGCGATCGCCGCCACCCTGGCCACGCATGTCGGCGCCGACCGGACCGCCGAGATCGGCGCCAGTCGCCTGGTCGACCTGCTTCATGCTGAGCTTGACCTTGCCGCGGTCGTCGAAGCCGATGACCTTCACCTTCACCTGGTCGCCGACCTTGACGATTTCCTCGGTCGTTTCCGGGCGGCGGTCGGCCGCCAGCTCGCTGATATGCACCAGGCCGTCGCGGCTGCCGAGGAAGTTGACGAAGGCGCCGAAATCGACGGTCTTCACCACCTTGCCGGTGTAGATCACGCCCAGCTCGGGCTCGGCGACGATGTTGCGGATCCAGTCGAGCGCGGCCTGGCCGGCCTTCTCGTCGACGGCGGCGACCTTGACGGTGCCGTCGTCCTCGATGTCGATCTTGGCGCCGGTGACTTCGCAGATCTCGCGGATCACCTTGCCGCCCGTCCCGATCACTTCGCGGATCTTGTCCTTCGGGATGTTGATGATGGTGATGCGCGGCGCGTTGGCGCTGACGCCCTCGCGCGCCGTGGTCAGGGCCTTGGCCATCTCGCCCAGGATATGCAGGCGCCCGTCCTTGGCCTGGCCCAGCGCCGTCTTCATGATCGACTCGGTGATCGAGGTGATCTTGATGTCCATCTGCAGCGCGGTGATGCCCTGCTCGGTGCCGGCTACCTTGAAGTCCATGTCGCCGAGATGGTCCTCGTCGCCGATGATGTCGGAGAGCACGGCGAAGCCATGGTCCTCCTTGATCAGGCCCATGGCGATGCCCGCCACCGGCCGCGCCAGCGGCACGCCCGCGTCCATCATCGCCAGCGACGATCCGCAGACCGACGCCATCGACGACGAGCCGTTCGACTCGGTGATCTCCGAGACGATGCGCAGCGTGTAGGGGAAGCTCTCCTTCGGCGGCAGCAGCGGGTGCACGGCGCGCCACGCCAGCTTGCCGTGGCCGATCTCGCGCCGGCCGGGCGACCCCATGCGGCCCGCCTCGCCCACCGAGTAGGGCGGGAAGTTGTAGTGCAGCAGGAAGTTCTCGCGGTACTCGCCTTCCAGCGCGTCAATGATCTGCTCGTCCTGGCCGGTGCCGAGCGTGGCCACCACCAGCGCCTGGGTCTCGCCGCGGGTGAACAGCGCCGAGCCGTGCGCGCGCGGCAGGACGCCGACCTCGCACACGATCGGGCGGATGGTCTTGCCGTCGCGGCCGTCGATGCGCTTGCCAGTCGCCAGCACGCTGCCGCGCACCACCTCGCTCTCCAGGTCCTTGAACAGGCCGGGGAAGAGGGCGACATCCGGCGAGTCGGCCAGCGCCGCGAGCGCCGCCTTCTTCACCGCGGCCACCTTGTCCTGGCGTGCCTGCTTGGCAGTCGTGGCATAGGCGTCGCGCAGGCCGGCTTCGGCGAGTTCCTTGACCTTCTGGCGCAGCGCCGCCGTGCCCTCGGCCTCGGTCGGCATCGGCCAGGGCTCCTTGGCGCAGGCCTCGGCGAGCTGGACGATCGCCTGGATCACCGGCTGGAAATGCTGGTGGCCGAACATGACCGCCCCGAGCATCACATCCTCGGGCAGTTCCTTGGCCTCGGATTCGACCATCAGCACGCCGTCGGTGGTGCCGGCGACGACGAGGTCGAGGCTCGAGCTGCCCATCTCGTCGCGCTGCGGGTTCAGCTTGTACTCGCCGGCGATGTAGGCGACGCGGGCGGCGCCGATCGGCCCCAGGAACGGGATGCCCGAGATCGTCAGCGCGGCCGAGGTGCCGACCATCGCCACGATGTCCGGGTCGTTCTCCAGGTCATGGGCGAGCACGGTGCAGATCACCTGCACCTCGTTGCGGAAACCGTCCATGAACAGCGGGCGGATCGGGCGGTCGATGAGGCGCGAGGTCAGCACCTCCTTCTCCGTCGGCCGGCCTTCGCGCTTGAAAAAGCCGCCGGGAATCTTGCCGGCGGCGAAGGTCTTTTCCTGATAGTGGACCGAGAGCGGGAAGAAGTCGATCCCGGCCCGGGGGCTCTTGGCGCCGACCACGGTGCACAGCACGGTCGTCTCGCCGTAGGTCGCCAGCACCGCGCCATCGGCCTGGCGCGCGATCTTGCCGGTCTCGAGGACGAGTTTGCGTCCGCCCCAATCCAATTCTTTACGAAATACGTTGAACATTGCGTTCGTGTCCTTCCACATCCATGCAGCGCTCCGCCGGATTGCGGAACGCCCTTGCGGCGCGGGTGCCTAAGCCCCGGCCGCGCGCGACCAGCCACGTGCCTCGCCGATGCCCTGCATCGGACGCAGGCGACGCGCCGCACGCGCTTCAAAGCCAGCCTTCGCAGCAGGATCGCTGACGCCGGCCGGCACTGCCCGCGCCCCTAGCGACGCAGGCCCAGACGCTTGATCAGATCGTCGTAGCGCTTGTTGTCCTTGCGCTTGAGATAGTCGAGCAGGCGACGGCGCTGGCCGACCATGACCAGCAGGCCACGACGCGAGTGGTGGTCCTTGTTGTGGCCGCCCAGATGCTCGGTGAGGTTGTTGATGCGTTCGCTGAGGATCGCCACCTGGACTTCCGGCGAGCCGGTGTCATTAGCCTTGGTGGCATATTCCTTGACGAGCGCCTGCTTGCGCTCTGCGGTGATCGACATCGGGGTCTCCTATGGAACGGGGTTGAGGATGCGCACGGGACGAACCGTGGCGCCATCGCGTCGGGCCAGCGCAAGCGCGCGGCCCTCGGCCATGACGCAAACCTCCGCGCCATCCTCGACGGCCTCGAGCCGTTCGATGTCGGCGCGGCGCAGCAGGGCAATCGCTTGTCCGCTGCGCAGGCGGTTCGCCTCGTCTCCGGTGACGGCCAATGCCGGGATGTCGTCCAGCACGGTCTCTACCGGCGCTATGGGCGGCGGAATATGGCCCAAAGCCTTTAGTTTATCCAGCGTTATCGCGCCCGCCTCGGTGAACGGGCCGACCTTGAGGCGCCGCAGGGCCGAGACGTGGCCGGCCGACCCCAGCGCCCTGGCAATATCGCGGGCCAGCGACCGCATATAGGTGCCGGAACCGCATTCGACCACGAAATCTGCGTGGTCCGGGTCGGGAACCCCCGCCAGCTCGATACGGTAGACCTGGACCGTCCGGGGGGTCAGGTTCAACGGCGTGTTCTCCCGCGCCAGGTCGTAGGCGCGCTCGCCGTCCACCTTTACCGCCGAATAATTAGGCGGGATTTGCTGGATGGCCCCGGTGAACCGGGGCAGGACCGCCCGGATCTGGTCCGCCCCGGGCCGGACCGCGGAGGTGGCCGTGACCGCCCCCTCGATGTCGTCGGTGGTCCGCTCCTCGCCCCAGCAGAGCTGGAACCAGTATCCCTTCCGCCGCTCCGAGAGGTGCGGGATGGTCTTGGTCGCCGCGCCCAGCGCAATCGGCAGGATGCCGGTGGCGATCGGGTCCAGCGTGCCGGCATGGCCGGCCTTGGCGGCGTTCAGGGTCCGCCGCACGGCCGTCACGACCTGGGTCGAGGTCATGCCCGAGGGCTTGTCGATGACGAGCCAGCCGTCGATCGCCTCGCCGCGGCGCCTACGCCCCATCGGGCCCGTCCTTGATCGCAGCCTCCGTCCCGTCTTCGGGCGGCGCCACCTCGCGCAGTAGGCGGTCGATCCGCGAGGCATGGTCGAAGGAAGTGTCGAGCAGGAACGACAGGCGCGGCGTGTGCCGCAGCCGGACCTCGTGCGCCATCAGCGAGCGCAGGTGCGGGGCGGCGTGGTTCAGCGCCTTGACCGCCTCGGCCCCGCCCTCGCCGCCCAGCGGCGTCACGAAGGCGGTGGCGTTCTTCATGTCGGGGCTGACCCGGACCTCGGTCACGGTGAAGGAGCGGCCGGCGACGGCCGGGTCGCGCAGCACCCCGCGCTCGAGCAGCCGCGCCACGACATGGCGCAGCTCCTCGCCGACGCGAAGCTGGCGCTGGCTGGCGCCCTGCGGGCCAGCGTCGCGGCCCAAACTGGCGCGTCCGGATTTTCCTGAGCGGGAACGTGGCATGGGGTCGGTTCTCCTCCGGCGCTTGCCCTGCCGGAGGATGCGCCGGCTACGTCAAGCGGGCGTCAGGCGAGCTGGCGCGCCACTTCCTCCATCTCGAAGCACTCGATCACGTCGCCAGGCTGGATGTCCTGGTAGTTCTCGAAGGCCATGCCGCACTCGAAGCCCTCCTTCACCTCGCGCACCTCGTCCTTGAAGCGCTTGAGGGTCTTCAGGCTGCCCTCGTGGATCACGACGTTGTCGCGCAGCAGGCGGACCTTGGCGCCGCGCTTGACCACGCCTTCGCTGATCCGGCAGCCCGCGACCTTGCCGGCCTTCGTGACGTTGAAGACCTGCAGGATCTGGGCGTTGCCCAGGAAGTTCTCGCGCACCGTCGGGGCCAAGAGGCCGCCGAGCAGCGCCTTCACGTCGTCGATCACGTTGTAGATGATCGAGTAGTAGCGGATGTCGACGCCGTCGCGCCGCGCCAGCTCGCGCGCCTGCGGGTTGGCGCGGACGTTGAAGCCGATCACCGCCGCGCGGCTGGCGTTGGCCAGCGTAATGTCCGACTCGTTGATGGCGCCGACGCCGGTATGTAGAAGGCGCACCGCGACCTCGTCGGTCGACAGCTTCTGCAGCGTGCCCGCGATCGCCTCGATCGAGCCCTGCACGTCGGCCTTGATGACCACCGGCAGTTCCTTCGCCTCGCCGGCGGCGATGCGCGAGAAGATCTGCTCGACCGTGCCGCGCGCCGTGGCGGCGGCGGCGGCCGTGCGGCGCTTCTGCTGGCGGAACGCCGTGACGTCGCGCGCCCGGCTTTCGTTCTCGACCACCAGCAGCTCGTCGCCCGCCAGCGGCGTGGCATTCAGGCCCAGCACCTCGATCGGCGCGGCGGGCCCGGCGGATTCGACCTTCTTGCCCTTGTCGTCGGTCAGCGCGCGGACGCGGCCCCACTCGGCGCCGGCCACGACGATGTCGCCGACCTTCAGCGTTCCGCGCTGGACCAGAACAGTAGCGACGACGCCGCGCCCGCGGTCGAGCTTGGCCTCGATCACCGTGCCCTCGGCGGGACGGTTCGGGTTCGCCTTCAGGTCGAGCAGTTCGGCCTGCAGCAGGATCGCTTCCTCGAGCTTGTCGAGGTTGATCTTCTTCGTCGCCGACACCTCGACCGTCTGCACGTCGCCGCCAAGCTGCTCGGCCTGGATCTCGTATTGCAGCAGGTCGGTGCGGACGCGGTCAGGATTGGCCTCCGCCTTGTCGATCTTGTTGATCGCGACGATGATCGGCACGTTCGCCGCCTTGGCGTGGCGAATCGCCTCGACCGTCTGCGCCATGATGCTGTCATCGGCGGCGACGACCAGGACGACGATGTCGGTCACATTGGCGCCGCGCGCGCGCATCTCGGTGAAGGCGGCGTGGCCCGGCGTGTCGATGAAGGTGATCTTCTTGCCCGACGGCACGGTCACCTGGTAGGCGCCGATATGCTGGGTGATGCCGCCGGCCTCGTGCTTGGCCACATCGGTCTCGCGCAGCACGTCGAGCAGCGACGTCTTACCGTGGTCGACATGGCCCATGATGGTGACGATCGGCGGACGCGGCTCGAGATGCGCGTCCTGGTCGTCGTTGCCCTTCAGGCCGATCTCGATGTCGCTCTCGGAGACGCGCTTCAGCTTGTGGCCGAACTCGGTGACGATCAGCTCGGCGGTGTCGGCGTCGATCACCTGGTTGATCGTCGCCATGACGCCCATTTTCATCAGCGACTTGATGACGTCGGCACTGCGCTCGGCCATGCGGTTGGCGAGTTCCTGCACCGTGATCGTCTCGGGCACCACGACCTCGCGGAAGACCTTCTGGTCGGCCGCGCTCATCTGCTGCTGGCGCTGGCGCTCTTTCTCGCGGGCGCGGCGCACCGCGGCGAGCGAGCGGACGCGCTCGTCCGAGCTGTCGTCCAGCGCCTGGGTCACCGTCATCTTGCCGGTGCGCCGGCGCTCGTCGCCCGCCGGGCGGACCGGAGGACGCTTCGGCTTGATATCGATCTTGCCGGGACCGCCGCGACGGGCGCGCGACGGCTCGTCCTCCTCGGCTTCCATGACGCGCGGCGCCACCGGCGCGACGGGAGCGGCAGGCTTCGGCGCCGGAGAAGGCGCAGGCGCCGCGACCGGCTTGCCCTTCGCCTCGACCGGCCGGCGCTGCGCGGATTCGTCCTCCGCCGACGAGCGGCGGCGCTCTTCCTCGGCCTGCCGGCGGCGCTCCTCTTCCTCGACCTTGCGGCGCGCTTCCTCGGCGCTGCGGCGGTCGTCCTCGACCTTGCGCAGGCGGGCTTCCTCGTCCTGCCGGCGATGCTCCTCGGCGTCGGCGATCTTGCGCGCCTGCTCGTCCTTGATCGCGCCCTGCAGCGCCTTCAGGCGGCGCGCGCTCTCCTCCTTGCTGAGGATGTGCGCGGGATGATGCGCCGCGGCAGCCGCGGCGGCATCGACCTCCGGCGCAGCCGTCTCGGGCGGGCGCGCGGCGGCGTCAGGCGCAGCCTGGCCGGGCTGGCCCGGCTGGAAGCTGCGCTTGCGCTTGACCTCGACCTGCACGGTCTTGCTGCGGCCATGCGAGAAGCTCTGGCGGACCTGACCGGCCTCCACCGTCTTCTTCAGTTCCAGCTTGCCCCGAGGCGCCAGACTGAGCTTCTTCTTCTCGCCCTGGGCGTCCTTGTTCTCGTCCATTGTCACTCGCCATTCCCAGTTTGCGGCGCATCGACCGGGCCCGTCCCCGTGATGCGCAGCCCGGCCAGCCGGCCGGCGTCATCGATCAACCGCTGCTTCAGCGGGCAGTTCTTCACGACCAGATTCGCGGCGCGGTCGCGGCCGAACGCGCGCCCGATCTCGTCGCCGCTCAACACCATGATCCGCTCGACCGAGGCCGGCAGCGACTGCCAGCGCCGCCGCGCGTCCGCGCCCGCGTCGCTGGCCAGGAACACCAGCCCGACCCGGCCGCCCGCAAGCCACTCCTCGGCCTTGGCCGCGCCCGCAACCGCGTCGCCGGCGCGCCGCGCCAAGCCGATCGCGTCGAGCAGGCGCTGCAGCAGCAGGCGCTCGACTTGGTCGGCAAAGCCGTCGGGCACTTTCACCGCTCCGCGGAAGGCCGTGTGGAATGCCTTGCGCTGGATGCCCTCGGCGATCGCGGCCCGCGTCGGCGTGACCCAGATGCCGCGGCCCGGCAGGCGGCCGGCGACGTCGGGCGTCAGCACGCCCTCGGGCGACACCACCAGGCGCAGCAGGGCTGCGCGCGGCATGGTCGTCTGGGTGACGACGCAACGACGCAGCTTTGCCGTCGCGCCCGCGTCCCTGCGGACCCGTCGCGGCGTCGCGGCCGTCATCTCTGTCGCCACCTGCATCATGCCGCCCTGCGTTCCCTCTCTACGACTTCACCGCGCCGGATTCGTCGAACCAGTGCTTGCGCGCTTCCATGATCGCCGCGTTCGCCTGCTCCTCGGTGAAGGGCAGCCCCTTCAGCATCTCGAGCAGCTCGTCGGTCGCCAGGTCGCCCAGGTCGTCGAGCGTCTTGACGCCGCCCTCGCCGAGCTTTGCCAGCATCGCCGAACTCATGCCCGGGATGGCGGCGACCTCGTCGGTCACGCCCAGCTCCTTGCGCTTGGCGGTGAAGCGGGCTTCCTGCTCCTCGAGATAGGTCTTGGCACGGGTCTGCAGCTCTTCCGCCACGCCCTCGTCGAAGCCCTCGATCGCGGCCAGTTCCTCGATCGGCACCAGGGCGACGTCCTCGACCTTGGTGAAGCCTTCGGTCACCAGCAGATGGGCGATGACGTCCTCGACATCAAGAGCGTCGACGAAGAGCTGCGAGCGGGTGCGGAACTCCTCCTGCCGGCGCTCCGATTCCTCGCGCTCGGTCAGGATGTCGATGTTCCAGCCGGTCAGCATCGAGGCGAGGCGCACGTTCTGGCCGCGGCGGCCGATGGCGAGCGAGAGCTGGTCGTCCGGCACCACCACGTCGATGCGGTGCGCGTCCTCGTCGAGCACGACCTTGGCCACCTCGGCCGGGGCCAGCGCGTTGACGACGAAGGTCGCCGGGTCCTGCGACCACGGGATGATATCGATCTTCTCGCCCTGCAGCTCGCTGACCACCGCCTGGACGCGGCTGCCGCGCATGCCGACGCAGGCGCCGACCGGGTCGATGCCGCTGTCGTTCGAGATCACCGCGATCTTGGCGCGGCTGCCCGGGTCGCGGGCCACGGCCTTGATCTCGATGATGTTGTCGTAGATCTCGGGCACTTCCTGGGCGAACAGCTTGGCCATGAACTGCGGATGGGTGCGCGACAGGAAGATCTGCGGGCCGCGCTGCTCGCGGCGCACGTCGTAGATATAGGCGCGCACGCGGTCGCCGCGGCGGAAGTTCTCGCGCGGCAGCATCTCGTCGCGGCGCAGCACGCCCTCGGCGCGCCCCAGGTCGACGGTGATGTTGCCGAACTCCAGGCGCTTGACCAGGCCGTTGACGATCTCGCCGACGCGGTCCTTGTACTCGTCGAACTGCTTGTCGCGCTCGGCCTCGCGCACCTTCTGCACGATGACCTGCTTGCCGGTCTGGGCCGGGATGCGGCCGAAGTCGATCGGCGGCAGGATGTCGATCAGGAAGCCGCCCATCTCGATCTTCGCGTCGATCTTCTGGGCCTGGGCCAGCGAAATCTGGGTCGCCTCGTTCTCGATCGGGTCGGCGACCTGGCGATAGCGCGCCAGCTTCACCGAGCCGTTGCCGCGGTCGATCGTCGCGCGGATGTCGTGTTCGTGGCCGTACTTGGAGCGCGCGGCCTTCTGGATGGCCATTTCCATCGCTTCCAGGACCTGTTCGCGCTCGATGCCCTTTTCGCGCGCGACGGCGTCGGCGACCTGGAGCAGCTCGATGCGGGGAATCGTGACGGTATCCATGACTAGTTCACTCGTCCTTGGTCGACGTCTTGTTGTCCATGCTTGCCGCGCCGGAGGCTCTCGGCGATCAGCTCGTCGGTCAGTACCAGCTTGGCGCGCTCGATCTCCGCGAACGGGATCTCGACCTCGCCTTCCGGCGCGGCGACACGCACCGCCTCGGGATTGACCGCCTTCAGGCGGCCGCGGAACTTCTTGCGCCCGCCGATCGGCCAGCGCGTCTCGACCCGGGCCTCGTGGCCCAGGAACCGCTCGTAGTCGCGCGGCTTGATCAGCGGCCGGTCGATACCGGGCGACGATGCTTCCAGCACATAGGCACCCTTGAGCGGATCGGCAACGTCGAGCAGGGCCGATACCGCACGGCTGATTTCGGCGCAGTGCTCGACCGTCATGGCGGCGCCGTCGGTGCGCTCGGCCATGATCTGCAGGGTCGGGCGGTGCTGACCGCCCGCGATCTGCACCCGCACCAGATCGTAGCCCATCGCCGACAGCGAGGGCTCGATCATCCGGGTGATCTCGCCTACCGGATCGCTCAATCCGTTCCTCAGCTCCACCTTGGCTTGCCGTGCCGAACGACATCGTTCGCCGGCGCCAGGCTGTTATCCGTTGCGCAAAATCTCAGCCAGGAATCGCGGCCACAAAAAAATGGGCCGGCGGCCCATTCTTGTATCCGAGCCCGCCACCCAGCCGGCTCCTATGCGATTGGCGTGGTTCCTATACCATTTCGCCAGGGGCCGCAAGGGCGGCCGGCCTCAGGCCCGGGGCCGCGGCAGGCGCTCGAGCTCGAAGAACACCGGCGGCCGGCCGGCCTTCAAGGCCTTGGCCTCATAGCGGCTTTGCGGCGCCAGCTCGGGTCGCCAGCCCGCCCGGGCCACCCCGCCCCCCAGCCGTCGAAAGCTGGTATGCGCCGCCGTTACTTCGTCCATGGCTTGTGCGTAGGCCGGGTCGTCGGTCGCGAGCCGCAGGATTCCGCCATCGACCAGCAGCCGGGCGCACTGGTCGAGCGTCCCCGGGGCTACCAGCCGGCGGCGGTGATGGCGTTTCTTCGGCCAGGGATC